>BDTT01000017.1 GCA_002897995.1 bacterium BMS3Bbin10
CAAGCAGTTTCCGGATGGCAGGGGCACAGGTTCGAGCTTCGTATCAGCACGCTGAGCACCTTTTCCGTCCAATGGCTTATTCCACGACTTGGCCGCTTCCAGGAAGTGGAGCCTCGTATCGATCTATTCATCGCCACGACACCGCGACTGGTGGATATTGACACCGAAAATATCGATGCAGCGATACGATGGGGACTCGGAGACTGGGCGGGCGTCGAGACGCAGCAGATTTTCCAGGAGAAGTTAATTGCAGTCGCCAGTCCTTCGTTGGCAGGGCGATTGAATAAACCTTCAGTGGAAAGCATTTTGGAGCTGCCTTTGATCCGGAGCAGGATGCGGATGAGCGATTGGCCTGTCTGGCTGGACCCTACCGGCCGGCAGCAGGAGCCCGAGTTGCGCAGCACCATTGTCGAGTCACAGAACCTCGCCATTCAGGCGGCCCTCGCCGGAGTGGGCGCCGTCGTCCTCGATGAGAATATGATTTGGGAAGAACTCACTTCAGGGCGTCTGGTGCGGCTTTCCGACCGAATGGTGGACCGGGCAGAGGGATATTGGCTCGTGTGGAGCAGCAATCGCCCGCGCCGCCGCACATTTCAGGCGTTTCGGAAATGGTTGCAGAGTGAGGTTGGCCTGCCCCCGGAAAACCGATCCGCGTGAAAGGAGAGTCCGTTCGGATTTGACCCGCCGTCCAGGCATCGGGTTCGCCGCGAGCGCGGCCTAGATCGCTTCATGTTTTGATGGAATCAAAACCGCGATCTAACTTTTTGTATATGCGTATCATTTTTCCGATAACCGGTTCCCACTTATCGGTGATACGCACTAGCCGGCTTGTCCGGCGGCTTTCTTCGCGCTGGTTCGTTTCTTGGGCGCGTTGCGTTCATAGCGCGAACGGAACTCTTTCATGAAGGCGTCCAGAGTATCGATCGCGGCGATTTCCTTGGCCAGGTTCCGGAATGCGATCCCCTTGGCCTTGATCGGCTTGGTGACAAGCAGAAACGATTCCGCGTCCGCCGTTTTGAGCAGCTTGGGATAGAATTTCCGGTGCATGCGATCGAGCGCAAACTGGTCGCCCGCCAGGGAATAGCCGATTGCCGCACGCAGCACATCGAACCGGTCCTTGTCGCTCAGGGGTTCAGCGTCACGCCAGCGCCCGCCAAGTATCTTCTCGATCTGCCGGCCGGCCTCTTTCCATTCCCGCGCCGCCCAATAGGCGTCAGCCTTGAGCCGTTCGACTTCGTCCCCGTCCATGGTATTCAGAATTTCGATGGCGGCCGCGGCGCGCCCGAGTTCACCAAGCGCGCGCGCTTCGAGCAGGTTGCGGCTTTTCTGCAAATCCTCGGGCAGCCCGGCCTGGCGCGTACGGCGGATGACACGGAGCGCCAGAGAGGCCTTGTGGTTCATCAAATGCACCATCGCCAGGCGCGTGGCGACCTGCGCGCGCGCGGCGCCCTTGAGGCGCTTGGTGACCTGATGGTCAAGCAATTCGCTTGCCTGATCCAGCAGATCGACCGAGACCAGGCGGTCCGACAGACGCCGGATCATCTCATCGCCAAGGCGTCCCACAGGTGTCAATTCGCGATTGCCGTAATAGAGGCCGAGCGCGCGAACCGGATCCATCTCGTTACTCTCGCCATGCAGGAACAGGTTTTTGAAAATCTGTTTCATGTCATCCTGTATTTGCATGGCGATCTCATTTTTCGGGAACGCTTCCATTGCGTTACGCATCAATGCAAACCCGTCACTGTAGCGTTTCTCCTGTACGTAGAGGTCCGCGAGCAGTCGCATGGTCTGCAATTCAATGTCATCGCCACGCCAGAACAGCTGAAGGCCTTCGAGCAATTTCAGGGCCTGCTTTCGGTCGATCTTCCCGGTTTTCAGATCAAGCGCGACAGAGCGCAGACGGGCTTCGGCTACGACCGGCTGCACCACGCCTTTCAGAGCGGAATCATACGCTTCCCTGGCTTCGTCGGTGCGGCCCACGCTCTCAAGATAGCGGGCCGTCATGAGTTGTAATTCCGCACTGAGCGGCGCCTTCAGTTCGTCGCGGGAAATGGCATTCAATTCCTTTGCCGCGCGGCTCAACTTGTCGGTTTCAAGCGCCGCGCGCACTGCCGTCAGCCGGAAACGCGCACGTATATCGGGTCTGTAGGCGCCAATCGCGTCGGCCCCTTCCTTGAAATAACTCAATGCATCGGCCCATTGCTGGTCTTTGGACGCGATCAGGCCGCGCCAAAGCGAAACGTCCGTATCGTTGGCGAGCGCATGGACCTCAAAGTCCTTCTGCGCCTCCTTGTGCCGTCCCATCGAGACCAGGGTCGCGCCGCGCATGATGTTGTAGGCAGGATCGGCCTCGACGTTCGGATCGACATTGGCCATACGGCGCAGAAGGCCGAGCGCCTCGGCATAGAGTGAATTCGCCATATAGAGCGTCGCCAGATCGAACCGCCGGGCATTCAACTCGCTCTCCGGCGCCTCCGCTATCAGCCGCATCATGTCATCTATTTTGCTGGACAGCAGGCTCGGGTTCTTGATTGTCCAGCGTTCGAAATCGATGAACCCGGTCCGCGCCATCTTGCGCAACGGCTTTTTGCCCGCCCTGTACTGGCTGGCGTTGCCGGCCGACAGCGTGAGGCCGCTGCGGCTCGTTACCAGCACTTCATCGAGATACAACCGGACCGCCACGTCATCGGTTCTGGGGCGAATGGCAATGCCCTGGGCAGTGGCAAAAGTAGTGAAGTCCACCAGCTCCTGCGGTTTTGCGACGTTCCGCTGGGGCGGGAAAGCGGTGACCACGGCCAGGCGGTCACCGATCTCGGGATCGGTCAGCCAATGCGCCGTCCCATAGTTCTTCATCTTGATCTTTATGAGTGAACGTTTGTCGCCGCGCAGCGCTCTCACCAGCACCAGGGGGCTGGTTGTACCGCCGGCCATGTTTCCAATTGTCAGATGCCAGCCATTGCCGGAATGCGTGACATATACAAGCTGCGGTTCCTTCAGCGTGATGAGGATAACCTGCGCCTTGCCGGAGCTGATCCGTCTGACGTCTTCAACGACTCCCTTCCCGGCTCGCCGCAAGGCTTGCAGATCCAGCCGCTTTTCGGTGTCGAACACGCTCCAGATGGTACGGCCGCGCCGGAAAACAGCCGCCGCGACAGGTTTGTCGAACTGGAAGGTGAACCGCAGACCCGCGCGCGCCTTTTCCGCCGCTTTGCCCGCAGATTTCGCCGCGGAACCGGCTGTTGCTTCGGAGCCGGCCTGCGCCTCGGCGGTGATTTCGGTTTCCGCCCCGGGACCGTTTACGTCATCGGATCCCGGGCCCGCGGATTCCCCGGCGCCCGCCGTTCCCTTGCCGCCTTCCGCTGGCGGCGCAGGGCCCGGCCTGGCGGCAGCACCCGGCGACACGTCCGGCTCGCGCGGCTCATTTTCAGCGAATGATCTGCCCGAAAGCACGGCGGGATCGATATCCTTGGTGATAATCCGGGCGTCTCCGCCGCCCGCCGCCCTGGCGGTACCGGGTTCATTTCGCTCGCCCGCCACCAGGGTCATTTCCGTTTTGCCGGCCTGCCGCGCGGTTTTCTTCGAACCCGCCGGATTATTTTCCGCCGCGATCTTGTCCGCCAGGGCCGCCGACGAGGCTTCCGCCAGCGCGTCGGGGCCTGTCAGATCGAGCACATAGCTCAGCCCTTCCCGGTAGCCGCGAACATCGACATCTTCGTCCACGGTGAGGCGCATCGTCATACCCTCGGCGGTATCCTGCGTGGCTATGTTTTGCAGAAACTTGGGCGGGTCCGCTTTGAGCTGTGACAGATTGGCCTTGGCGCTCTTGTCGAATTTCAGCTCGACCGTGCGGCCCTTCCTGGAGAGATTGAAGGTGACGAATTTGTTCCACTGGAAAACGATCCGGCTGAATGTGGGGTGGCGCGCGAGCCGCACTTTCAGTTTGTACGGAATCCTGGCCGCCTTGCGCTGTTCAGCCTCTTCAGCCTGTTTGCGCTCCACTTCAAGCGCCCTCTCGGTCAGCGCTTTGACCGTCGCGGCCGGCAGTGGCGGCGGCAGTCCTTTCCAGTCGGGCGGCAGCAAATCGATAAACAGCTCCAGCCCCGCTTCCATGATGTTGACCTGGAAGGGCCGCGTGAGCGCGATGCGCAGCGCCCTGCCATCGGGGTCGCGCCGGATCAGGCCGACATATTCGGGAATGTCCTCGGGGACTTGTGCCACATCGACGTCGACCGGCTTGTCGAAGGACAAGATAAATATGCCCGCCGCAACTTCACTCTCAAACTTGGGAAGGTCTGAGAAACCGATGATAATGCGGGCGAAGCCCCGCTCTTTCGATGCCTTGATCCCGGCGCTGATGCCAGCGAAGGCGGGAGAGAGAACCGCAAGAGCGAAGATCCCTGCCAACGCGAAGATGATGAACAGCCATGCGAGATACTCGATTGCCCAGCGCAGGCTGAAAGCAGGCGCGCGGTGCGCGCGCGCGGCCGGTGCATCTTCAATCAGCTGCTCGGTGGGCTGATGGCGCAAGGCGGCGTTCCCTCGAATATTGCGCACATGGGTAGGAAGACGTGCGAAATCTGCCGGCCGGGCCGACGCCTTAGGGTAGTAAAGAAAGGATTAATGTCCTCTTAAGGCCGGGATATTTCCGTATCCTCAATATCGCCGTTCAATTTGCCTGCTTACTCCGAATTTTCGGGAGGGAGGCTGCGGTCTGCGGCTTGGGCCTGCCGCGGGCGGCCATCTCCAGCGTCAACCGCTCGGCCGCCGCGGGCGTCATCGCCGCCAGTATCGCCGACATAATCCTGGGCTTCATCTGGGAAGCCAGGCTTGTCAGCACATTCATATTCAATCGATCAAAAATGCGCGCGGCGTCTTTGGGTTTCATACCGGAATACATTTTCACAAGCCGCTGATATTCGGTATTGCGGCGATTGTCGCGTTTCTTGAGTTCATCCTCAATGCGCGATTCAATGGCCTTGAGCTCGTTGATCCTGGCCTCCACGCGCTTTTCCGCGGCCTCCAGCAGGTTTTCGCGCAGGCCCAACTCACGTTCGCGCTGCTCAAGGACCTTGCGCCGGTCTCTCAGCCCTTCCAGAATCGCCAGTTCAGCTCTTGAGGTCCCCCCCTTCGCCGATCCGCCCATCGCCATCTGCGCCTCCGGCGGCGCGGTGTCGGCTGCCTTTGCCGTCTCCGTCTTGTCCGTCTTGTCCGCGGTATCTTTCTTTGCCGCGGGCTGGGGCTCCTGCGTTTGCGGGGCAGTGGCCTGCTCTTTAGCGGGCGCCTTGGTCTCCGCCGCCGCGGGCGGCGTGTTTTGCGCTCTCGCGGGCGCCGCCCCCGAGAGCACATAGCCGCCGCTCAGTATCAATCCGGCGGCCTTAAGCACAAGCAGGCACAAACCTGCAAAAACCACCAGCGGCAGGACACGGACGTTTCCCATCAGGCCGCCACCTCATCCTGGCCGGACCGGGTCCCGTCACCCTCCCCCTCATTGCGGCGCCGCGCGTTCAGCAGGCCGAGTCCAATCCTGTTCTGGCGGAGCTCCGGGCCTTGGGTTCCCGCGCTGGAGGCGGACGGGCCGCGCGATTGCTGCGCACGCGGCATGGCGGCAAGCTTGGTCAGAAGCGCTTCGCCTTTGTTGATGCTCGCACTCAATTGCATATCAAGGCCGCGAACATGTTCGATCTGCCTGCCGAGCGACTCTTCGGCTACGCACGCGCTCTGCCGCAGACCCGCGATGGCCTGCTCGGCCTGACCGGTCGCGGCATGGAGATCGCGAACGATGGCCTTTAGCTCCGATTGGTCGGAACGCAACTGGACCAGCTTTCGATTCACCAGCACGCAATAACCGATAGTCACCGCCAGAAGCACCGCTACAAGCGCCTCGATCGCAATCCCGAGAAATTGCCCACCCATTCCTACACCGCCTCCGCCATTGCTTCTGCTCCCGCAGTCTCATCCCAGTTCACTGAGGGGAGCTTTGAGATGCCGCCGGCGACACGCACCGCAATATTCGATCCTGTCCGCCCCATGCTTCCCTTCACCAGCGGAATGCCCCCGCATCGCAGCAGGACCGGGTCATCGGGGCCGCTATTGAGAATCACCGTATCCCCGACCTTGAGCGACATGACGCGCTCCAAGGGCAGCATCAATTCGTCCAGCACGACCTCAAGGGGGATGGATGTATTGTAAATTTCGTTGGCGAGATGGCTTTCCCAGATGTTGTCGCGGCCAAATTTTTCACCCATGAACCCTTGCAGCAGAAGTTCACGAATGGGTTCGAGCGTCGCGTAGGGCAGCAGAACCTCAATGCGCCCCCCGCGGTCTTCCATGTCGATACTGAGCCTGATCAGAATGGCGGCATCCGCCTGCCGGGCTATGGTTGCAAAGCGCGGATTGGTTTCCAGCCGCTCCAGGTCGAATTTGACTGCCGAGAGCGGCTCGAAAGCGATTTCAGCGTCTTCCAGTATGATCTGGATCAGCTGCTTCATGATATTGGTTTCAATCGAAGTATAGGGCCGCCCTTCCACGCGCACGGCCGGCGCCCCCCGTCCGCCCAGAAGCACATCGACGATCGAATAAATCAGATTGGAGTCGACGGTCAGAAGCGCATTATTATCCCATTCGACAGCCTTGAAGACCGAGATCATCGCCGGCAGCGGGATCGAGTTCAGATAGTCGCCGAACCTCATGGTCGAGATATTATCGAGCGAGACCTCGACATTGTCCGACGTAAAAGTGCGCAGACTGTTCGTCAGCAGGCGGACCATGCGGTCGAACACGATCTCCAGCATCGGCAGGCGCTCGTATGACACCATTGCCGAATTGATGATGGCGCGAATGCCGCTGGTATCCGTGAGCGATTGCTCGTCGAGGTCAAATCCAAGCAGGCTGTCGATTTCATCCTGGTTCAGGACACGTTCGCCGCCGGAGTTTTCACCGTCCTGAGAATCGTTTTCGTCGATCATCGCGGCCCATTGTGCCGCAACGTCCTCATCGACCTCGCCGTCTTCGCCCTCGGATTCAGCGAGCGCGGCGCCCCATTCGTCGGCTAGTGAGTCTTTTTCTTCATCGTCGGCCATGACGCGGCGTCACCTTATTGAATGATGATTTCATTGAACAAAACGCGATTGATCCGATTTGGATGAATTTCAATATTGATCCGCCGCAACAGCTCTTCCTTGAGACGGTAAATGCCGGCCGACCCCTCCAGGTCGCTGCTGCGCAGCTCGCGCAGGTAAAGCTGAAACATGTCCAGCACGCGCGGCATGATCGGGTTCAGCGAGTCGATCACCTGCTGATCCTTTGCCTCGAGCGAAACCTTCAGTTTGAGATACTGGGCGCGCGTGTCCTTCGAACTCAGATTCACAACCATTTCCGGCAGATTGTAGTAAACCTTTGGAGTGACGGCGGCGGCGCTGCTCTCGCCTGACCCCATAAACGGGAGATAGTCCCGCCCGAAATATCCGCCCGCGCCCAGCAGTACCAGCAGCGGCACCGCTACAATTGCGAGCTTCTTGGGACTCAGACGCAGTTTGGCTTTTTTGCCCTCGGAGGCCTCGTCCTCGGACGCCTCGCCCTCGGCGCCCTCGCCTTCGGTTTCCGGCTTCTCGTTTTTGACTTCTGTATCTTCTTCAGGCTCAGCCATCTCTGCCTACTCCGCCGAATATATTCTCTTCCGCCTCCGGGCGGAAAAGACGGTTCGCTTCCGTCATCATGCAGCTTCACCATCCATTTATGGGGCTCATGGTTAACGAATGGTTGCGATTGGGCGGCTACGCGGCAATTTTTGCCGGGTTAAATTTGCCGGTCCGGCAGCAATGCTCCCACTTGAAAATCCATAACCTGTTGAAATAACGCAAAAATATATATGGCATGGTCCATGCAATTCCCATTTGTGCCGCGCTCGGGCCAGTTGGGTCCGCATGTATTGCGTTGCGGCGTTGCGCCCTTAACGCAAACCGGAACGCAAAAATGGAAAATGCACTTCTTATCGGACTATCACGCCAGGTGGCTCTCAAGCGGCAGATGAGCGTCGTCGCCAACAACCTCGCGAACATGAACACCGCCGGGTACAAGGCCAGCACTTTGATGTTTGAAGAACATCTGATGCCGGTCGCCCGGATGAATGAACAATCCGGTCCGGACAAGCGCCTCTCCTACGTTCTCGACAGCGCCACCTATCTGTCATTTCGAGAGGGCGCCTACCAGCAATCCAACAATGAACTCGATGTGGCGGTATCCGGCGATGGCTGGCTGGTTGTTGATACCCCTAACGGAGAGCGATACACGCGCAACGGCCAGTTGAAACTGGACGCGGAAGGCCAACTGGTCACACCGTCGGGATACCCGGTGCTGGGTGACGGGGGTCCCATCACGATCGGGCCGGGTGAAATCGGCATCGAGATCGCCAAGGACGGCACAATTTCCACCAATCAGGGCATCAAGGACCGCCTGCGCGTCGTGCAGTTCGAGAACAATGCCGCGCTGAGCAAAGAAGGCGAAACGCTGTTCTCGACGGCGCAGCAGCCCGAGCCGGCGGAAGATGTCCGCGTCCTGCAGGGGGTGGTGGAGAAATCGAACGTTCAGCCCATCTCCGAACTGACCCGGATGATCGAGACGGTGCGCGCCTATACGTCCATTTCGCAGATGCTCAGCCGCGAACAGGACCTGCGGCGTCAAGCCATTGAACAACTCGGCACGCCGGCAAGACCCTAGCGCGAGCCAGCGGCGCATGATGCTCGAGAAACCAGAGAAGGATACAACGCGATGAAGTCCCTGCAGATAGCAGCCACGGGCATGATGGCCCAGGAGCTGAATGTGGAGGTTATCTCCAACAACATCGCCAATATGCGCACCACCGGCTTCAAGCGGGTCCGGGCGGAGTTTCAGGACCTGCTGTATCAGGACCTGCGCCGCGTCGGCTCCGCGTCGTCGGATTCCGGCACGGTCGTTCCCACCGGTATCCAGCTCGGCTATGGCGTCAAGACCGGCGCCACATCGCGCATCATGAGCCAGGGCAATCTGGCCAATACGGAAAAAGAACTCGACCTCGCAATCCGCGGCGAGGGCTTCTTTGCCATCTCTCTGCCCAACGGCCAGACCGGCTACACACGCGATGGGTCTTTCGAGATGAACGCACAGGGACAGCTGGTGACCATCGACGGTTACCAGGTCGACCCCGGCATCACCATTCCCGACAATGCCCGCTCCATCACCATCAACAGGACCGGCGGCGTCGAAGTGCTCGTCGGCACCGCGACCACCCCGCAGGAAGTCGGCCAGCTTCAACTTGCGCGCTTCATGAACAAGGGAGGCTTGAGTGCCATAGGCGACAATCTGTTTCTGGAAACACCCGCCAGCGGCACGGCAACCCAAGGGTCTCCGGGCGATGCGGGATTTGGCGACCTCCTGCAAAAGTTTCTGGAATCGGCGAACGTCAACGCGGTCTCCGAATTGTCCGACCTGATTTCAGCGCAGCGCGCCTATGAAATGAACGCGCGCGTTATCAGCGCTTCCGACGAAATGATGTCAGCCACCACCAATATTCTGAGATAGGGCGGCTATGAAAACTTCAACCAAAACAATGGGTAAGTTTATGCGGCTGGCAAGCCTGGTGCTGTTCGCCTGCCTCGCCGGCTCTCTCGTCAACACCCCCGCACATGCCCAGGGCGACCCGTTACTGAGAGAACGGATCAAGGTGTTCGCCAATCTGGTGACACTCGGCGATCTTTTCGAAAATGCAGGCGATGCGTCCGATGCCCCGGTGTTTCGCGCGCCCGAGCTTGGCACCAACGGTGTCGTGGGCTCCGGCCGGGTGGCGGCCGCCGCCCGTCAGCACGGACTGGACTGGCGCAATCCCGGACGCATCAGCGAAGTGGCGGTGGAAAGACCCGGACGGCTCGTTTCACTGGATGAAATCCGGAAATTGATCCAGGAGCGCGCCGCCGGCGAAGATGAGGCCTGGACCGTATCCTTCAGCCGGCGCGCAAAGCCGTTTCACATCGATCCGCGCATCAAATCTCCGGCGTGGGTGAAGCGTCTTGATCTGAATTCGCGCACCGGCAAATTCAGGGCCGTCATTTCCTTTCCCGAGGGTCAATACCCGGTCGAGGACAAGGTCTTTACCGGCCGGGCCTTTCCCTCTGTCAAAACAATAATCCCGGCCCGCGCCATTGCGCGCGGCGCCACCATCACCGCCGAGGATATCAAGATCGCAAGCCTGCCGCGCTCGCGCGTCAGCGCCAATGCGGCCGAAGACATTGACGCCGTGGTCGGCATGGCCGCCCGGCGGCGTCTCATCGTGGGCCGGCCGATACGAAAAACCGACCTGGAATACCCGAAGCTGGTGAAGCGCAACGATACCGTCACCATTGTCTACAGATCCCCCGGGCTGACCCTGAAATCGAAGGGCCGCGCACTGGCCGACGGGACACGGGGCAAGACGGTTTCGGTCCTCAACGTCCAATCGAAGAGAACCATTGAGGCGGTCGTGACAGGCACCGGAATCGTTTCGGTATCCGCCCTGTCCGCGCAACCCGTCCGCTCGGCCCGTAAAGCGGATGGCGGCCGGGGCGGCCCGAATTCATTCATCATCAGATAGTTTGAGGAAGAGACAGTCATATGCAGTTCAAGTGGTTTTTAGTGGCGGCTCTGGTAACGGTGAATCTGGGAGGCTGCAGTTATGTTGACCGGCTGAAGGATGTCGGCGAGACGCCGAAACTTTCGGCGATAGAAAATCCTGTGATGCAATCCGGCTACCGGCCCGTCTCAATGCCGATGCCGATGCCGGAAAAGGTCAGCTACAGCCCCAACTCGCTGTGGCGCACGGGGGCGCGGGCCTTCTTCGAAGACCAGCGCGCGCGCCGGGTCGGAGATATTTTGACGGTTATCGTCGAGATCACCGACAAGGCGGAATTCGACAACACCACCAAGCGTAACCGTGACAATAGTGAGAATGTGGGCATTCCGAAACTTGGCGGATGGGAACTGTCGAAGATATTCGGGAAACTCCTGCCGCCCGGCGTCAAGCTTGACGACGTTGACCTAAACGACTTCGTCCGCGCCACAAGCGACTCCAAGAGCGAGGGGGGAGGAGGCATCGACCGGGAAGAAAAGATCACGACAAAAATTGCCGCGGTCGTCACCCAGGTCCTGCCCAACGGCAACATGGCCATCGAAGGACGGCAGGAGATCCGTGTAAACTACGAGCTGCGCGAGTTGATTGTCGCCGGTGTGGTACGGCCCGAAGACGTCACTTCGGAGAACACGATCCCAATTTCCAAGATCGCCGAGGCCCGTGTGAGTTACGGCGGCAAGGGGCAGATTACGGACGTGCAACAACCGCGTTACGGTCAGCAAATTCTGGATATCCTGCTGCCGTTCTAGGGTCTGTGGACATTTAGCGCAATGCGATGATGGTTGCGGCGATGGACCAGGTTGCTTCGTAGCTTGTGTCGGTTTTGTCGTATCTGGTGTTCACGCCTCTGAACTCCTTGATTTTGCTGAAAT
>BDTT01000018.1 GCA_002897995.1 bacterium BMS3Bbin10
GCATGATCCATTCAGGAGCGAACGATGAGACAGAAATCAAAACGGCATCAGGATGCCGCGGAACGCATGGTATGTGAAAGTTGGCGCAGCAACGCGGTGTTGCAAAGGCTGGTTGAAAACATTAACGCTCCAGTTGAGCGGTGCATGCCAGTTATGTTGATAGAAGTTTCCCAGTTTCCCTCAACAACAGCAGCGGGACGTGATAAACAGGACTTTGGCAATATGATCAGACAACGGAATATACCTTAACTTCGCTGTCGAACTGTCAAACTCTGCGGGACCACCTCGTTTCACAAAGCCTATCGACAATTGATCCTCTGTATTCTTAACAATGAAAGTGGAGAGGGGACGTTTTGACATTATCCCCTTCCAATCCCAACGTAAGCGTCATTATCCCAACCCTAAACCGTGCGCAATTGGTGCACAGAGCGATCCAAAGCGTACTCAAGCAGACTTACGAGGATTTGGAACTCATCGTCGTCGATGACGGCTCCACGGACGATCTGGCCGGCTCCCTTTCGCGCATAGAGGATCCGAGGTTTCGGCTTGTTTCTCATGCCGAAAACAGAGGGCCCGCCGCCGCCCGCAATACAGGAATCTCCGAAGCACTGGGGCAATATGTTGCTTTTCTTGATTCCGACGATTACTGGCTTCCAAACAAGCTGGAGGTGCAACTCGAATTCATGCGCTCATCCGATGAAGGGATCCGGTTGAGCTGCACGGCTTACAAACTTATTTCACGCTACCATCCCGAGGACGAACTCCACTTTGGCAAGCCCACTATGACTGAAATTGATATGCAGTGGGGTTGCCGCGTTTCTCCCGGCGCGACTTTGCTGGCTGAACGAGCGCTTTTTGACGAGGCCGGGCCGATGAACGAACAGATGTCCCGATTGGAGGACTGGGACTGGCTGTTGCGATGTCTCAGACTCACAAACCTGAAAATTCTCAATGAATTGCTTAGCGTCGTCGATTACGGCGCGCATGATCGTAGAATTGATTATGAGGAGGTGAGATCCTCCGTGGATTTGATGAAGCACAGCCACTTCATCAAACGAGGCTTCCTGCCTTCAGTTCCAAGACTGAGATTTCTTGCAACCCTTGAGAATGAGCTCGCCGTCGCGGCCTACGGGAACGGGCGCCACGGATTGGCCACTTGGCACACGCTCAGGTCTCTTTGCTATTTTCCCTATCGAAGCTTCGATACTTTGAGACGGATAGGTTCTCGACTTCTTTTTGACGCAAGGACGCCGAAGCAAAAAACATAATCCGTTTGAGTGATCCGATTATCTGGTCGCGGCAGAGCAAAATTCCGCCGCTCGATATCGTCCTGGCTTCAGAGGCAACCGAAATGAGCACGTCTGGATATGCAGCGAACAGCGCCTCGAGGCTGGCATTCAACTCCGAGATGAATTTCGACTATGGCGTGGCCGTCGAGGTTGCGCCCGGCGTCCGGCGTATTGTTGCCAACAATCCCGGACCCTTTACGTTCAAGGGCACGAACACCTACCTGGTTGGCCGGGGTGACGTCGCGGTAATCGACCCAGGTCCCGATGATGAAACGCATCTGGATGCGATAACCGCGGCGCTGGACGGGGAACGGATCAGCCACATTCTCATCACGCACACCCACCGTGACCATACAGATGCGGTCGCGCGCCTGAAGGCATATTCTAATGCGCCTGTGCTGGCCTTTGGCGATACGGGCAAAGAGCGCGGGGCGCGGACAACCAGCCCGTCTGGCAAGGCCTTTGTCGATCTCGATTTCACGCCCGATGAAACGCTGCGCGACGGCGATACGCTCGAAGCGGCTGACTGGGCGCTGGACGTCATCCACACGCCCGGCCATGCGCCCGATCATCTGTGCTTCGCCCTGCGAGGCCAGCGCACCCTGTTTTCAGGTGACCATGTTATGGGGTGGAACACCACCGTAGTTGCGCCGCCGGAAGGCAATATGAGCGAATATCTTGCGTCCCTGGAACGCTTGGCCGAGCGCCGGGACAAACTGTTCTTTCCCGGACATGGCGGTCGCATCGAGATGCCCCAAAGGGTCATCCGCGCCTATCTGATACATCGAAAAATGCGTGAATCCGCGATCTATGCCTGCTTGAAGAACGGCGACCGCTTCATTCCCCAAATTGTTCCCAAAATTTACTCGCGTCTTCACTCGAAGCTCGAGCCCGCCGCGGCCTTGTCTGTGCTGGCCCATCTGGAATACCTGGTAGAGCGAGGCCTTGTTCAATGCGAAGAGCTTCCTGCTGCAATTCACTCAGCCTTTTCAATTCCTCGGCCCTAGCCTTTTCCCTCAGACGCGCCAGCCGCACTTCTTCTTCTTTCTTCGCCTTTGCTCTCAACTCCCGCAGCTGCTTGGCCTGATCGCGCGCATCCTTCGCCCGTTTGGCCAGAGCAATTTCCAATGCCTCCCGCTCGCCTTTTTCCAGACCCGCCTTGACCTCGGTGAACAGGCGCCGGATGCGCCGCGCATTGGCGCCAAAATCATGGTCTCCATAACGCGATGCCGAACGCACATCTATCCGCGCTTCGCCCGTCCCGGCGGACACCCGGACGACAATATCGTCGGTGTAGCCCATAAAGAGCGTATTCGTGACAGCCTCGATTCGACCTGGAGCGCCGCCTTCCGGTTTGCGTTCACTGACGATCTTCCAGTCGAGCCGGTTCACGGCCTCACGCGCAAGGTCGTAGGTTTCCTCAGCTGACCGCTCAAGCACCATCGGGCGAATATCCGGATAGGCCTCGGCTTGTTTTTCGGAAAAATCCAGGCCCGGATAGACGGTGGGATTTGCGTCCCCGGCGCGCAGTGAAGAAATCATTTCAAACTGCGGCGGCGACTGAAAGTCCGTTGAAATGTCATTGATTTTGGGCCGGGTGAGCAAATCGGGCAAATACCACATGGGGCCGGCGAGAAGCAGCAGGCCAATGACCGCGCCAACCGTGGCATGACCGCCGCCCAACAGCCCCTCGCGCCAAATACGCACCAGAGCAATGCCGGCAAGCGCCAACGCGACAAGGCCCCCGAAGGCTCCTATCGCCAAAAGATTGGTCGCGACCGGCGTTTTCAGCAAATCAAAGCGGTGCAGCAGCACGCTGACGATCACGACCTGAGCAGCGAATACCGCCACGCGCCGGCTCCAGCGCGCCTGCTTCGACATTCGTTGCAGCAATACAGCGGTCATGCTCTTTCCTGGTACTATTTACGGCAACAAAGCGCTAGAATTCAGGCCGCCTTAAGGCCGCGCGGGGATTCTCGCGTTCCACATAGTATTTGCGGCTCAATGACACAATGGCTGGCGCGCCCATGCAATACTCATAATCAGTTCCGATGGCAAAAAAACCAGCCCGATCCCGGCTTCCAGAACGAGAGAAACCATGCCCCCACTGACCAATGCCCAGACACGCGATATTGAAACTCTCATTCACCCCTATACGAACCTCGACGCCCATCGAGGCGAGGGTCCCGTCATCCTTGAGAGCGGCCAGGGTATTTATGTCCGCGACAGCAATGGCAAACAGTATATCGAGGGCATGGCGGGCTTGTGGTGCACGTCGCTGGGCTACGGCAATGAAGAACTGATCGAAACGGCGCGCGAGCAGCTTTCACGGCTGTCGTTTACCCATCTGTTTGGCGGCAAATCCCACGACCCGGCAATTGCGCTCGCCGAAAAACTCAAGGAAATTTCCCCCGCGCCCGCGTCGAAAATCCTGTTCTCCTGCTCAGGTTCCGAAGCCAATGACACCCAGATCAAGCTGGCCTGGTATTACAACAACGCGCGCGGCATGCCGGAAAAGAAAAAGATCATTTCGCGTCAGCGCGGCTATCACGGCGTTACCATCGCAACCGCCAGCCTTACCGGGCTTCCAGCCAATCACGCGGATTTCGATCTGCCGATCGACCGTATCCTGCACACCAGCTGCCCGCATTATTATCGCAATGGGCAAGCCGGCGAGAGCGAGGATGATTTCGCGACACGCATGGCTGACGAACTGGACGAGTTGATCCAGAAGGAAGGACCGGACACCATAGCCGCTTTCATCGCCGAACCGGTTATGGGCGCGGGCGGCCTCATTGTGCCGCCGGAGAGCTATTTCGCTAAGATTCAGGCGGTCCTCGGCAAATACGACATTCTGTTCATTGTCGACGAGGTGATTTGCGGCTTTGGGCGCACGGGCAACATGTTCGGCTCGCAGACCTACGATCTGAAGCCGGACACGATTTCCGTCGCCAAGGCCATAACGTCGGCCTATTCCCCGCTCGGCGCGGTGACCGTATCTGAGGATGTCTATCAGGCCATGCTTGATGAAAGCCGGAAGATCGGCATCTTCGGACATGGCTACACCTATACCGGACATCCGCTTTCGACCGCGATTGGCCTTAAAACTCTGGAGATATACGAGCGCGACGATATCGTCAGCCATGTCCGCTCCGTAATGCCTGCGTTCCAGTCACGCCTGGAAGCCCTCTCATCGCATCCGCTTGTCGGCGATGCGCGCGGCGTTGGCCTCCTCGGCGGCGTCGAGCTGGTCGCCGACAAGAAAACCGGCAAGGCGTTTGACCCCGGTCGGGGAGCCGCCGCCAAGGCGGCGCGCTTGTGCGAAGAAGAAGGACTGATCGTGCGCGCCATCTTCGGCGATACGCTGGCTTTGTGCCCCCCGCTGATTATCACTCTGGATCAGATCAACGAGATGTTCGATTGCCTGGAGCGCGGCCTTGACCGTGCGCTCGATCAGTTAAGGCCCCCCAAATAATGGCGGCGGTTCTCTGTCGCCCTCAATCGCCGGAACAATCTCGCGATAATCTCGGCCAGCTGGTGGAGCAAATACTTCAGAGCAATCAGAGCAGACCCTAGACGTGCTGCCCGCCATTGATATGTAATTCGGCGCCGTTCACATAGCTCGACTGGTCGGAGCAGAGGAAATAAATCGCCTTGGCCACCTCCTCCGGCTCGCCCAGACGGCGCATCGGGATTTGTTCCTCAACGATCTTTTCGGTTCCCGGCGACAGGATCGCGGTGTCAATCTCACCGGGCGAGATGGCGTTGACGCGGATACCGTGCGGGCCGAAATCCGCCGCCATTTCGCGCGTGAGCGATGCCAGCGCCGCCTTGGAAGTCGCATAGGCCGCCCCCGCGAACGGGTGAACCCGGCTGCCGGCGATCGAGGACACATTGACCACCGCGCCGCGCCCCAGTTTCAACTCTTCGATTAACCCGCGCGCCAGCATGATCGGAGCGAAGAAATTCACCTGAAAAACCGTCTGCCAGTCGGAAAGCGGCATGTCGATCGCGCCCAGACGCGCACCGCCTTCGCCTTTGGGCGAAATGGCCGCATTGTTGACCAGCGCATTGAGACGCCCGCCCTGATCGGCGAGCCCGCGTTTCATTTCATCAATAGCCGCACGCGTATTTTCCGGATCCGACAAATCCACCTGGATGTGATCCTCCGGCCCCGCCTCCCACGGGCAGTCCTCTGGAAAAGCATGGCGCGAACAGGTGATGACCCGCCATCCGGCGCTGGAGAACCGCTTGACCGTGGCATGGCCGATGCCGCGGCTCGCCCCCGTCAGTATCAGGGTCTTGCGCTCTTCATTCGAGATATTCATCATCAAATGTCCGATCACTTCGAGCCCCCGGGGGGCGTGTGTAAATTACGGATAGAGTCTGGTTTTGGACCATGGCTCATTTTCCGCCAGGCGGCGGAATACAACCCTGTCATGCAACCGGAACGGCCTGTCGTGCCAGAATTCGATCTCCTGCGGCGTAAGGCAAAAGCCGGACCAGTACGGCGGGCGCGGCACCTTGCCCGCCCCGTATTTCGCGGTGAACTTCGCCACTGCCTTCTCCAGCGCGAACCGGCTCTCCAGCGGCCGCGACTGCTGCGAGGCCCAGGCGCCGATCCGGCTGCCGCGCGGACGGCTGGAATAATAGGCGTCGGCCTCGGCATCGCTCACAGGTTCGACTGTACCACGCAAACGGATTTGCCGGCGCAGGCTTTTCCAATGGAAACAGAGCGCCGCCTTCGGCGTTGACTTCAGCTCCTGGCCCTTCGCGCTTTCGAGGTTCGTGTAAAAAACGAAGCCGCCATTCTCCACGCCCTTCAACAGAATCATGCGGACATTTGGCATGCCCGACGGGTCCACCGTGGCCAGAGACATGGCATTTGCATCACTTGGCTCATGGGCTTCCGCTTCGGCCATCCACACCTTGAAAAGCGCTACCGGATCCTCGGCGTCGCCAAAATCCCCGGCCTGGGGTGCGGTGTAAAATTGAGAGTGTGTTTTCGTGGTCATAAGACGTCGCGTCCGTGCATTCCGGCCGCGCAAATCCGACCCCTGCATACACATTTACACTTTACTCACCCTGATACCGTAAGAACGGGGCGTTTGATAGTGTTCGCGCATTATCACCGCGTTTGAGTAACCGGGAACGAAATTGTCATGCGTAGGTTCCGTCATGCCGGGGCCGTGCCCCTGGCCACGCTGTTTTGGGCCGCTGCGGCCAGCTTCTGTTTAACTTCTCAGGCCGTTGCCGAACCAATGGACGGCTCGCCGGGTCCGGCCGGAGTCACGAGCGTGCCTGCCCCGGAGAAAAACCCGATCCGGCAACTTGCCGATTTGCGGTCAAGGCTGGACTACAAGGACCGTGTCGTCGCAATGCGCGCGCTGCAACTCGCATTATCCCAGGTGCCAGATGGTGGAACCTTTGTCTGGCAGAAGAAAAGCCGCTCCCTGAAAGGCCTGATCAAACCCACCAGGGCCTTTCGCAATGCCGATGGTCAGCTGTGCCGTCACGTGATCTATGCGCTGGCTCTGGGCCGTTACACCAAACAAATCGAAGGTATTGCATGCCGCCTTGAAAATGGACGCTGGCAACTGTAACCCCCGCGTAGTATGCAAACCTTGGCGCGGGGTTCCCAGGCCATAAATAGGACGACACAAACCCTGTTCGGGCGGGGCTACGAGCGTGCTTTTGCGTCCTGGGCCCACAATCACAATTGTTTACGATGGCAGCCGGAAAAACCAGCTTTTTGGGTCACTTGATGAGCGAACAAGGGAAATTGATGGCGGGAAAGCGCGGGCTCGTTATGGGCGTTGCGAACAACCGTTCCATTGCCTGGGGCATTTGCCGGGCATGCCATGCACAAGGCGCCGAGATCGCCCTCACCTATCAGGGCGATACGCTCAAGAAGCGCGTTGTACCGCTGGCTGAGAAAATCGGCTCGTCACTCGTTCTCCCATGCGATGTCACCGACACGGCCAGTCTCGACGCCGTGTTCAATGATATCGGGAAAGCATGGGGCGGGCTGGATTTCGTCGTACATGCCATTGCCTTTTCCGACAAGGATCAGCTCGACGGGCGCTATGTGGACACCACCGCCGACAATTTCGACAGGACGCTGTCGATCTCCTGCTATTCCTTCACCGCCGTCGCCCGGCGCGCGGAAAAGCTCATGAGCGAAGGGGGCTCGCTGCTGACGCTCACCTATTACGGCGCGGAAAAGGTCATGCCCCACTACAATGTCATGGGCGTCGCCAAGGCGGCCCTTGAGGCCTCCGTGCGCTATCTGGCGGTGGATCTGGGTCAGAACGGTATCCGGGTGAATGCGATCTCCGCCGGGCCCATCAAGACGCTCGCGGCGTCGGGTATTTCGGACTTCCGCTATATCCTGAAATGGAATGAGTATAACTCCCCGCTTCGGCGCACGGTATCAACCGATGATGTGGGCGGCGCCGCCATGTATCTGCTGTCCGACCTCTCGTCCGGCGTCACCGGAGAGGTGCATCATGTGGATGCGGGCTATCATGTGGTTGGCATGAAGAGCGAAACCGCGCCCGACATCTCCATTGTCAAAGAGTAGCGCCCGCCCCGCGCAGATAATCCCATGCCGATAATTTACGTGATTCGCCACGGCCAGACCGACTGGAATGCAACACTGCGGCTACAGGGCCAGATTGATACTCCGCTCAACGAGACCGGCCGGGGCCAGGCTAAGCGTAACGGGCAGGTTCTTGCCGATCTGGTGGCGAACAGCCAAGACTTCGATTTCGTCGCCAGCCCCCTGGGCCGTACACGCGAAACCATGGAGATCATCCGGTCGAACATGGGCCTGCCCGCCGCCGGCTACCGGACCGATGACGTTTTGATGGAAATCCATTTTGGCGACTGGCAGGGCAGCACGTGGGACGAGTTGCGCGCGGAACACCCCGATGAGGTCGCCGCCCGCTTTGACGACCCCTGGAACACAGTAGCGCCCGGCCCTGGCGGAGAAAGCTTTGCGATGGTGTCGGCGCGCGCGCTGGGCTGGCTTGAATCGGTGGAACAGGACACCGTCGTGGTCACCCATGGCGGCGTCATCCGCTGCGTCATGGGTCATATCGAACAGATGCCTGAGCGGAAAATCCCGCTTGTCGAAATTCGGCAGGACCGCATCCATGTGGTAGGCGAAAACCGGATCCAACGGCTTTAGACACACTTTTCCCGAAGCCGGATTATCAACCAATATGTTTCGAGTTGTTTGACGCCCCTCACCGGCTCGACTAGAACCGGCAACAGGTTGAAGCGGTTGAAATCTTCATGTCTCACAACACATTCGGCCATCTGTTCAGAATGACCACCTGGGGCGAAAGCCACGGGCCCGCGATCGGCTGCGTGGTCGATGGCTGCCCGCCAGGCATCGAAATCACCGAAAGCGAAATCCAGACATTCCTCGACAAGCGCCGCCCGGGACAGTCGCGCTACACCACCCAGCGCCAGGAACCCGATGCGGTGAAAATCCTGTCCGGCGTATTCGAGGACGAGGCAGGAAAGCAGGTCACCACCGGCGCGCCCATCTCGCTGGTCATTGAGAATGTGGACCAGCGCGCCAAGGACTATACGCAAATCAAGGACAAGTTCCGTCCGGGACACGCCGATTTCACCTATATGCAAAAATACGGCATTCGCGATTATCGCGGCGGCGGTCGCTCCTCGGCGCGCGAAACCGCCATGCGCGTGGCGGCGGGCGCGATCGCACGAAAAGTCGTGCCGGGACTGAAGGTGCGGGCGGCCCTGATACAAATGGGGCCGCACATAATCGACCGGGAAAACTGGGACTGGGATCAGGTTGACCAGAACCCGTTCTTTTCGCCCGACCATGAGTGCGTGCAAAGCTGGGCTAGCTATCTCGATGACATCCGCAAGCAGGGCTCCTCCTGCGGCGCGATCATCGAAGTCGTGGCGGAAGGCGTGCCGGCGGGTCTGGGTGCGCCCATCTATGGCAAGCTCGATCAGGACATCGCCAGCGCGCTCATGAGCATCAACGCCGTCAAGGGCGTTGAGATCGGCGCCGGCATGAGCGCGGCGGCGCTGACGGGCGAGGAAAACGCCGATGAAATCCGTATCGGCAAAAACGGCGAGCCGGAGTTTCTGTCCAATAATGCGGGCGGCATTCTCGGCGGCATTTCCTCGGGCCAGCCGGTGGTGGCGCGTTTCTCCGTCAAGCCCACCTCCTCTATCCTCACCCCGCGCAAGACCATCGATGCCCGGGGCGTTGAGACGGAAATCTCCACCAAGGGCCGTCACGATCCTTGTGTCGGCATTCGCGCGGTGCCCATTGGCGAAGCGATGGTCGCGCTGGTGATCGCCGATCATTATCTGCGTCACCGGGCACAGACCGGCAAAGGTTAGGGCTTCATGCAGCCGGGACAAGTCAAGGCCCTGTTCTTCGACGTGTTCGGCACGGTCGTGGACTGGCGCTCCAGCATCATCTTAGAGCTTGAAACCTTCGGAAAGCAGAAGGGCGTCGAGGTGAACTGGGCGGCATTCGCCGATGACTGGCGCGATCTCTATCAGCCCTCAATGGACGCGGTTCGCCGCGGCGACCGGGAATGGCGGCCTCTCGACACGCTGCATCGCGAAAGCCTTATCACATTGATTTCACGCCATAATATCACCAGACTGACCGAAGAAGAAATCGATCATCTGAACAAGGCCTGGCACCGGCTCGAGCCCTGGCCCGACTGCGTCGAAGGCCTCACCCGGCTGAGGACAAACTATATTCTCGCCACGCTCTCCAACGGGAATATCGCCCTCCTCGTCAACATGGCGAAGCGCGCCGGCCTCCCCTGGGACGCGGTGCTGGGCGCTGAACCGGCGCGCGCTTACAAGCCGCTTCCGCAAAGCTATTTGCGCAATGCCCAGTTTCTCGGCCTTGAACCGGCTGAGTGCATGCTGGTGGCTGCCCATAACAGAGACCTGGCGGCCGCCCGCACCCTCGGCTTCCGCACCGCATTCGTGTGCCGCCCAACCGAACACGGGCCTGGCCAAAACACGGACCTCAGAGCAGAGAGCGAGTGGGACATCGTCACCGAAACCATGACCGGCGTCGCCGGCGCGCTGGGGTGCTAGAGCACAATCCGAAAAGTGGGAACCGGTTTTCGGAAAAATTGTGCGAAAAATACAAAGTGAGATACCCGCAATGCCCAAATATGAACGCATCGTCATACTCAGCGGCGCGGGGCTGTCCGCTGAATCGGGCCTCAGCACCTTCCGCGACAAGGACGGCATCTGGGCCAGACATAAAATCGAGGATGTGGCGACGCCGCAGGCCTTCGCCCGCGACCCCGAACGAGTGCTGGAGTTTTACAACACCCGGCGTAAAGGCGCGGGCGGCGTTAAACCCAATGCCGCCCATGAGGCGCTCGCACGGCTGGAGAGCGAGCATCCCGGAGACGTGCTCACCGTCACGCAGAATATCGACCCCTTGCATGAAATGGCCGGGACACGCCGGCTCATTCATATGCATGGCGAAATCCTGAAAATCCTCTGCAACCATTGCGGCGCAAGGGAGCCGTGGGAAGACGATCTCTCGACCGATCTCGCATGCCGGATCTGCGGGGAAAAGGGCGGCATGCGCCCCGATGTGGTGTGGTTTGGCGAGATGCCCTACGAGATGGAGGAGATTTCCCGGGCGCTTGGCGCCTGCGATCTGTTCATCTCCGTCGGTACAAGCGGCACGGTCTACCCGGCCGCCGGCTTCGTGATGGAGGCGCGCGGCGCCGGCGCGCACACGGTAGAACTCAATCTTGAGCCGTCCGAAGGCGCATCCATGTTCGCCGAAACCATTCACGGCCCGGCGACGCAAGTCGTGCCGAAATATGTGGAAACATTGCTTGGTTAGCGCTCCAATACCGCCACCACCTCGATATGTTCGGAGAACAGAAACTGATCCACCGGCGAGATGTGCGACAGCGCGTAGCCGCCATCCATCAGGATACGAATATCGCGCGCCAGCGTCGCCGGATTGCAGGAGACGGCAATGACTTGGGGCACGGCGGAGCAGGCGAGTTCCATGGCCTGAGCGCGCGCGCCGGCCTTGGGCGGGTCGAACACAACCGCATCGAAAGCGTTCAGCTCCTCCGCCGCCAGGGGCTCGCGAAAGAGATCGCAGCAAAGCGTTTCGACCGGTTTCAGCCCGGGCATCCGGCGCACCGCATTTTCGATTGCGCCAAGCGCGTCTTCTTCCATCTCGACCGCCAGAACTTCACTGCGCAGAGCGAGCGGAAGCGCGAAAGTCCCCGAACCGCAAAAAAGATCGGCAACGCGGGGCGCGTCCCTGCAGGCTTTCAGCACATGGCCAACCAGCAGCTTTTCAGCTTCCGCGCAGGCCTGAACGAAGCCGCAGGGCGGCGGTACGACCGGTATACCGCCAAATTCCAGAACCGGCGGGCGCCGGATCGCCAGAACCTCGCCCGCAATCGTCAACCGCGCCGGATCGAGACGCTCGCACAGGGCCGCCAGCGCCATGAGAGCATCGGGATCGCGTACTTCCGGCACGTCCTCAATGCAGACATCCAGTCCGCCGCCGGTATCGAGAACCGTGACGCGCGCCCTGCCCTTTCGGGTCAACAGCGCGCCCAGCATCTCCCGCAGATCCGGCAGGGCGTCCACGATCCGGCCCCGCAATAGCGGGCATTCCCGCATATCGACAATTTCGTGGGAGAGCCGCCTGGAAAAGCCAAGCAAAACACCGGTGCGTGTCCTGCGCGCGGCAAGAACCGCGCGGCGGCGCGTCCCGGTTCGCGCCGGGCTGACGGGCTCTACCGGTACATCCAGCCCACGCGAGAGAAACGCCCCTCTGACCTGCTCGCGCTTCCATGCAAGATAGGCCGGGCTTTTGAGATGCTGAAGCGAACATCCCCCGCATGTCCCATAGTGGCGGCACAGGGCCTCGCGGCGCTCCTCACTTGGCTCAAGAATCTCCAGTATGTCGCCGCGCCCGTCCTTCACATTCGCGCGCACCCGCTCTCCGGGAAGCGCAAATGGAATATGGATCGGCCCCTGCTCGCCCCGGACAACGCCGTCCCCGCGGCTCCCGAGCGTCTCGATGACAAGTTCACGCGTCATAATGTGCACCGATCAGGGTTTCAATATTGCCGTCCCCGCCCCTGATTGGCGACGGAACAATGCCCACGGCCCTCCAGCCCGGTTGACTTTCAAGCCATGCGCGAACGCCCTCTACAGCGCGCGACCGGGCCGCCTCGTCCCGCACCACGCCGCCCTTGCCCACCGCATCCGGGCCGACCTCGAATTGCGGTTTTATCAGCGCCACCAGCCAGCAGCCGGGCGCGGCGAGTTTGAGGGCGGCAGGCAATGCCTTGGCCAGAGAGATGAAACTG
>BDTT01000019.1 GCA_002897995.1 bacterium BMS3Bbin10
ACTCGCACATGAGATGTCGCAGTTTGATGTGGCGGAGGCGCAAAAGCGTGCCCGCGAGTGGCTCAACGACCACTAGCCGAAGTCGACGACAAAGATTTCAGGCGCGCAACTGACAAACGCATATAAGGGCGCCCGGCGGCGGAACGCTGTCGACGCGGGGCGTCCCGCGCGTTCTGAACGGGGCGTACCGGAATTATTGCGAGGAGCCGCACTCCTTGAACCAGGACCGTATGCAGTCAAGAGCGGTTTTGGCGGTATTGCCGACGGCAGTGCCCGTTTTCCTGGTTGCGGAACCGACTTTGCGCGCGGCTCTGGTGACGCCTTTTCCGGCTCCGCGTGCAACCTCGCCGACTTTCCCGGTTGTCGCGCTGGCGGTTCCCGAAATCGTTTCTCCGGTGTTCTTTATCCCCTGGCGTGATGCTTCGACGGCGCGGCCGGTCATATCGATGAGGGTTTCGGGTTCTCCACCTTTCTGCCGCGGCCGATCCTTTTCCGGCTGGTCCATTTCCTTGGCCTTTTCCCGGGCCTTGCGGAGACGCTGTACGGCGTCACGCATTTTCGGGGGAATGACTGGCGCCTGGAAGGAATAGGTCCGGACAGGTCCGGCACATTGTGCAATATCCGTCTTGGTGACAGCGCAGGTTTTGTGCCCGCCGTCTTTCGAAGTCCTGATAATGCAATAGAGCTGCAAGCCCTTTTCGTTGGGGTTGGCAAGAGGGGTTTCGACCCGGCAGACATATGTCTGGTCGGGCTCCGTGCAGGTGACGCAAAACTGCCGGGGCTCAGCGACAGCTTCGCCGGCAATCATGACTGCGGCGCCGAAACAGAGCGTGATCGTAAAACGGATTTCCATCACTATTTCCCGCGCTGTGTGTCTTTACGCGCGTCTCCGGATCCCGTTCGGGGCAATTGCGTGCAACGGTACCGGCGAGTATCGCCTCTTTCGGGCATTCTTGGCAAACCTGTATCGGAGCGAGTTATGGTCACAGCCGCCGGTCAGGCAGTTTGCACGGGTTATTAATGCGTTACAGATAATGCTCTGTTCAGGCAATTCCGTGGCAGGGCCCGGATACTCTTGAACCGGCCAGTCAAGTCAGGCATACACGCTGGTGGAGAGGTGGCCGAGTGGCTGAAGGCGCTCCCCTGCTAAGGGAGTATACGGGAGACCGTATCGAGGGTTCGAATCCCTTCCTCTCCGCCAGCTGGCTCTGAGTTGTCCGGCTTAAGGCGGCTCCGGGCCGCCCGCCGCTGGAAGTCGATACCGGAGTCATGATGTTTCATTGCAAACCGTTGAAATGGTTCTGGGGCATACCGCCGGTCCTTCTCGTGATTGCTTTCGCGCTCTACGGTGTCCCGTTACAGATCGAACGTGATCTGAGCGCCAGGACAGCGGCCAAACTCCGTGAAGCGGGCCATTCCTGGGCGGACGCGCGTTTTAACAGCCGTGACGCCATCCTGGAGGGGTTATCTTTTTCACGCACGGAACTCGATCAGGCTTTGGACACCGTCAGGGCCGTCTGGGGCGTGCGCATGGTGGAGGACAGGACAAAACTGATTGCCTCGCCGGAAACCTATGTCTGGTGGGCAATCAAGAAAGAGCGGCGCCTGAAAATAAGAGGCCATGCGCCGACCAACAAGGTCAGGCGCACGATTCTGGGGTTTGTCAAGGCGGCGATGCCGGACCTCGAGGTTGACGACAAGACGGTTCTGGCAGGCGGGTCGCCACCGCCTCAGGTGTGGTTGGGCTCGATCAGTTTTGCGCTCGTTCAATTGGGTCATCTGCGTTCCGGGACGATCCGTCTGTCGGGAAACAGACTGGAGATCGCGGGCGAGGCCGAGACAACGGAATCCTACAAGGCGGTGAAGACGGCGCTGACGACACAATTGCCCGCCGGTATGAAACTGGCGAGTGACAAGGTTACGCCACCTGTCGTGAAACCATTTTCCTGGAGGGTGAAATACTTGAGCGGGACCATCTCGCTCGATGGTTATGTGCCAAGTGAAGCCGCGCACTCTCAAATTCTTGCGCAGACGCGGAAATTGTTTCCGGGGGCCAAGGTGAACGACGCCCTGGAACTGGCGGTCGGTGCGCCGGATGGCTGGCTGTCGGCCGTATCGGCGTCGCTGATACAGTTGCGCCGCCTTGAGTCGGGGCGGATCAGGATGAAGGGCGCAAGATTGGAAATCGAGGGAATTGCAGCCGATAAGGAAACGGCGGACGATGTGGCGGCCTCGGTTCGCCAGGGACTTCCATCCGCCTACCGTTCGACTGAGAAAATCAATGTCCGTAAGAAAGCCAAGCCGGCAGATGCGCCGGCCAGTGGGCGTTCGGGCTAATAAGGTGCGGCCGTTGGGCGCATAGTGCGTATCACCGATAAGTGAGAACCGGTTATCGGAAAAATGATACGCATAAACAAAAAGCTGGATCGCGGTTTTGATTGCATCAAAACATGAAGCGATCTAGTGCGCGACGGCAGGAGAAACAGAATGGGCTATCTGGCCGTACAACTTTTACCTTATCTTATACTGGCCTTTGGTATTGGTGTTGTCGTTGGCTGGTCATCCATTGGCAGATAAGGCGGACGAGCGTGCAGGGCAGCGCGCCGGCAATGTGATTTCATGCTGAGTTTCACAATCCTCACCATATTGTTGATGTTGTCTGCGTTCCTCGCGGGTTGCATCGTCGGCTGCTGGCTCGGCCGCCGCCGTTCAGAGCGCCTTGAGGCGCGGCAGGGATCGCGGGGAAAAGTCAAACCGGCGAAGGCGTCCGCAAACAGGGTATCGAAGCGGCGCTAAGGTCTGCCGCGCAGGGTCCTGTTTGACTAATCGGCGCCGGCCAGAAATCTGTCGATAACACGGAGCGAATACCGGTCCCGCAGCAGGGGAGCATGCCCCTCTTCCTGAACTTCGTATGTTTGCAGCCCGGGATGTCGCGCAGCCATCTCATCAACTGTTTCCTGACTCAGCACGTCGGTGTTTTCGCCCCGCAGAACGAGCACCGGCACGCGCCTCAGGGCATCGAAATGGGGCCACATCCGGGGTGTAGGGCTGGCCAGGTCAATTTCGGACAGCGAGTTGGCCAGCGCCGGGTCGTAACCCGGCACCGGCAGGCCATCTTCTTCCATGTATAATTGCCGCGCGAGTTCCATCCACTCAGTGTCGGAGATATCGGTGAAGAAACGCGCCGACATGTCGCGCACGATCAGGGCCGCTTCCTCCCAGTTGTCGGGCGCTGGCGTTTTGCCAACATAGCCGATGATGCGCGCCAGTCCGCGCATTTCGATCACCGGCCCGATATCATTGAGGATCACCGCGCCAATTGCACCGGGGCGGATCACCGCCATGAGCATGGCGATGATGCCGCCGCGCGATGTGCCCAGAATCGCCGCATGATGAAGCGTGGTGAGCGTCATGAAATCGAGCGTATCCAGGAGCTCGATATAGGGCGAATAATTGCGCCAGCTCGGATCGTAACCGGATCGTCCGCGGCCCCGATAGTCGAGGCAGTACACATCGCGCGGCGTTTCGCTGTTCTGCGAAAGGTGGAGGGCGAGGACGTGAAAGTCGTTGGAGTTGCGGGTTAGCCCCGGCAGGCACAACACGGGGCGCGTGGCCTGGGCCGTTTCCGCCTGCCGTGCCGGATAATGTCTGGAGTAGAGCTTCAGGCCGTCATGTGACGAATATGTATTCTCGATCCAGCCAGGGTCCTGTGTCATTTTGCTCATGCGATTTTGGTCTAGATCGCTTCATGTTTTGATGGAATCAAAACCGCAATCCAGCTTTTTGTTTATGCGTATCATTTTTCCAATAACCGGTTTCCACTTATCGGTGATACGCACTAGTTGCTGGCGGTGGCCGGCTCCGGCCCGGGCGGCGCCGTTTCAGCGGGAGTCTCCTGCTGGCCCCGGTTCAGGTCCGACAAAATTCGCAATGCGCCCCCGGGTCCATTGAGCCGCGACCGGAAGATCTGGAGTCCTGTAAGAATTTTTTTCACGTAGTTCCGCGTCTCGGTAAAGGGAATCCGTTCAACCCAGTCGATGGCGTCCACATTCTTTGCGCGCGGGTCGCCAAACTCCTTTGTCCAGCTTCGAACACGCCCGCCGCCGGCATTGTAGGCAACCAGCGTCAGAATATACGACCCGTTATAGCTGGCCAGCAAATCAGCCAGATGGGCGGCGCCGAGCATGACATTGTAGGAGGGATCCTTGGTGAGCTTCGAGCGGTGGTAACGGACCTTGTTCTGGCGTGCGATTGCGCGCGCGGTTCCCGGCATAATCTGCATGAGTCCGCGCGCGCCGACGGGGCTTTTGGCAACCGGATTAAACTCGCTTTCCTGACGGGAAAGCGCATAGAGCAGCGCCGGCTCAACCGGTTTATTTATCCTCTTGTACTCCGGCAGTAAATTCGTCGGATAGGCCTGTTCCGCCAATGGCAGACCGCGGTTGAAGGCAATCTTGCTTAAACGCACGCTGGCATGGGGTTGCTGCATGACGGTTGCGAGCTTGGCCAGCAGGAAGGCTTCCCCCGGCGATTCGATCGTACGGGCGAGCTGGTGGAAAAACAGCGGCGCGAGTTTGTCCAGTTTAACCGCGCGTATCAATGCAATCGTCTTCACCGCGTCACGCTTCGCGAAGTTTTCAAAATCCTCCTCGCTCGGAGTGGGCGCGGGAGGAAGCGGGAGTGCGCCGGGAGTGGCTTTGAGGGTTTGGCGCGCAATCTGGCCATAATAGGTAAGCGGAAATTTTGCGGCGTTCTCCAGATGGCTGTTGGCCTCGGTGTCATTCCCCATCGCACCCAGGGCGCGCGCCAGCCAGTATTCGGATTTCGCGGTGGTCTTTGGCCCCGAAGAAGCTGTCCGCAGCGCCAGAAAATGCTGCTGGGCGATTTCTGGTTTGCCCAGGAATTGCAGGGCAATCCACCCGGCCAGGAATTCTGCCTCGTAATAATATTGGCCGGTCAGGGGTCCGTGGTTCTTGGCGATCTCATAGGCGATTTCCGCCTGCCCCGCATTGAGGGCATTGCGGCAGTTGATGCGCCTTTCAATCCACCATTCATTCAGCGCGATCAGGGCATCGGGTTCGCGCGGTGCGGCAAGAAGCAATTTCCAGGCTTCTTCCTCCTTTTTGTTCCGGCGTAACCACTGGATACGCGAAAAATAGAACCCGACATCGCCCCTGGTGTCCTTGTCGGGAATTTTAGCCAGCAGTTTCTTGGCGGTCTTCGATCTGCGAATGACCGCGATCCGGGCCTCGATCTTTTTCTTTTCCGACTTGTTCAGCATCGCCGCGGTGCGCAAGGCCGCCGGGATTTTGCTCTTTCGGTCCAGAAGCAGCAGGCGGTCGACCCGCGCCTTGTGATCGTCGGCCTTGAGCAGTTTGCCGAACCGCTTGAGAATGAGCTTCTCGGTGTCGCGCGTAAACTCATATTTGCGCCAGGCCTGGCTTATGAGCCGGGCGGATTTCTGTTTGTCGCCGGTTGCAAGATGAGCGCCTGCAAGCGCGGCAAGGCCCGCGCCGCTCAGGGGCTTTGTCCTGGCAAAGAATTTCTTGATCTTTTCCGGACTGCTCTTTCCCGTCAGCAATGCTGCTTCGGCATTGCGTTGAAGTCGCTTCTGGCTCGGCCAGTCCGGGTTGGCGCGGCGGAATTTCTCGATGCGTGCGGGCTCGGCGTCGTTTCCCCTGCGACGGTAGAAATACCATTGCGCCAGTTTCCGCGCGGTCTTGTCCTTGATCTTCGCCATTGAAGCGCGGGCGGATCCGAGACGGCCCTTATAGACCGCACTGATCGTGGATTTCAGTGCCTCCCTGTCGGCTTTTCTCAGCTTGTAGTTGAGCAGTTGCGGCAGTCTGGTGACTGGACCTGAAGGGGCGGGAACCTTTTCAGCTTTTGCCTGCGCAGCTTCCGGGGCAGGGGCAGTCATCCGTTTTGGGTTGCGGTCGGGGAAGGGCACCGAACGCGGTTTGGCGTAAACCTCGATTGTCATAAAACAGCCGATACCGAGCGCCAGGATTCCTATGGCGGCCTTATTGAGGTATGACACGGACATTGTTCTTTGACGTTGCCCTGATTGTGTCCCGCCAAGGGGTGGGTGTGAAAGACATAAGAGCGCCGCATTGCGACGCCCACACCATTTTTCTTGAGAAGTTTTTTCCGCGATAAACTAACCCGTTCGCGGTTCCGATCAAACAGCTCAGCCCAGTTAACCCCAGCAAATCTTGCTGAAATGCAGGTTTGAATGGAAATCCGGCGGAATAATGGCTTAAGTTTAAGGCTATTTCGTCACCAGCTTGCCGGGCTTATGACAAGTGACTATTGTCGCGCGGGATAGCGTCAGCACTTGTGCAGATTTAATATTGGCGGCGCGGATGCGTTGCCGGGAGTTCAGCGGTCATGAAGTTCAAGGGTTCATATACGGCGCTCATTACGCCCTTCAGGAATGGCGGGATTGATGAGGATGCGTTCCAGAAATTCGTGAATTGGCAGATCGAACAGGGAACCAATGGGCTGGTCCCTGTGGGAACGACGGGCGAATCGCCAACGCTCTCCCATGCCGAACACAAGCGCGTGGTCGATTTGTGCATTGAGGCGGCCTCGGGCCGCGTTCCGGTCATTGCCGGCGCGGGCTCGAACAGCACGGCCGAAGCGGTCGACTTTGCGCGCCATGCGAAGGAGGCCGGCGCCGATGGTATTCTGGTGGTGACGCCCTATTACAACAAGCCGACGCAGGAAGGCCTCTACCAGCATTACAAGGCCATCAATGACGCGGTCGATATCCCGGTCATCATTTATAATATCCCCGGCCGCAGCGTCGTCGATATGAGCGTCGATACAATGACGCGGCTGTTCAGGCTGAAGAATATTGTCGGCGTGAAGGATGCGACCGCCGACCTGGCGCGCGCCAGCCAGCAGCGCGGTGCAATGGGGCCAGAGTTCAATCAGCTCACCGGCGAGGACGCCACGGCGCTCGGCTTCATGGCCCATGGCGGAGACGGCGCCATATCGGTGACGGCCAATATTGCTCCGGCCCATTGTTCCGAATTTCAAAAAGCATGTCTTTCCGGCGACTTCGGTCGTGCGCTTGAGATTCAGGATCGGCTGATGCCGCTGCATGACGCCATGTTCGTGGAATCCAATCCCGGTCCGGTGAAATATGCCGCGGAACGCCTTGGCCTGTGCAGTGCGAAGACCCGGCTGCCGCTGGCGGCCATCTCCGATGCCACCAAGAAAATTGTCGACGAGGCGCTCGTTTCCGCCGGCATTTTGAACGGCTAGCGCTTTCCCGGAGGCCCCCGATGGCAAAGAAAGGCGCTTCCCGCAAGGTCGTCGCCGAGAACAGGAAAGCCCGGCGCAACTACGAAATCGGGGAAACCTTTGAAGCGGGCCTGATGCTATCGGGCACGGAGGTGAAGTCGCTGCGCTCGGGAAAGGCCAATATCGCCGAATCCTATGCCTCGGACGAAAAGGGCGAGCTGTTTCTGATCAACGCGTATATTCCCGAATATGCCGAAGCGAGCCGGTTCAATCATGCGCCGCGCCGGCCGCGCAAGCTGCTGCTTCACCGCAAGGAAATACATAAATTGATGATCGCGATACAGCGCGAGGGCATGACGCTCGTGCCGCTCAGGCTCTATTTCAATGATCGCGGTATCGCAAAGCTTGAACTTGCGCTGGGCAAGGGGCGGAAATTGCATGACAAGCGGCAAGCCGAACGCAAGCGCGACTGGGATCGTCAAAAAGCGCGCCTCATGCGCGAAAAGGGGTAGGATTTGGCCAAGAATCTGATGCGGTTGCCGGATGACCTGCCGGTTCCCGTGGATGACGGCGCTACGGCGCATCTGGCGGGCTTGCCTCTGCCCGATATTGCACTTCCCGCCACCTCCGGTGGTTCGGTGGAACTGGCCGGCCTGTCGGCGCGTACGGTGATTTACGCCTATCCGAGAACCGGAGTTCCCGAGGATCCCGTCTTTTTCGAAGGGTGGGAGCAAATACCCGGCGCGCGCGGATGCACGCCGCAGTCCTGTGCCTTCCGTGATCATCACGCCGAACTGCTGGCCGCCGGGGCGCAGGTGTTCGGGCTCAGTACGCAGGATACCGCCTTCCAGCGCGCCGCCGCCCTGCGATTGCATTTGCCCTTCGCAATATTGAGCGATGACCGCCTTGATCTTGCCCGGGCGCTGAGCCTGCCGACATTTGAGGTCAACGGCCTGACGCTCCTGAAGCGTTTCACCCTGGTCGTGCGGGAGGGGAAAATCGAGCATGTCTTCTACCCCGTCTTTCCGCCCGATGGACATGCAGAAGAGGTGCTGGACTGGCTGAAAGCCAACCCGGCCTGAGCGCGCCGCTACGCCGAATAGGGCAGGCCCGGCATGGCGACGTAACCGGGCAGCGCCTCCACCCTCCCGATCCAGGCACGTATGCCCGGATAAGGGTCGAGCGACACATGTCCTTCTTCGATAAGCGCGGTGTAGGGATAACATGCAATATCGGCGATGGTCGTCCGTTCGAGCGCGAGCCAGTCATGGTCCTTGAGATGCTGCTCCATGAAATCCAGGCCCTGACGCGAAAGCTCCACCGCCGCTCCGTGGTCCCCTTCGCGCTTGAAGATGATGAGCGCCCGCGCGATCGCGAAGCCGTTGAACACCTCATTGACGGAAAAAGACAGCCATTGCTGAATCTCCGCCATCGCTTCGGGATTGTCGGGATACCATTCGGGCCTGCCATATTTACGCGCCAGGTAAATCAGGATTGCAGCGGAGTCGCGCAGCAGAAAACCGTCATCGTCGATGACCGGAACTTTGTGGAGCGGGTTGACCGCAAGAAACTCCGGCAAGAACTGCTCCTTGTCGACCAGACTGACGCTCCGGGTTTCATAGTCGATCCCGAGCATCGCAAGCATCATGCGAATTTTCTGGCAATTTCCCGAAAGCGTGAAGTCATAGAGTTTCATCGAGATGCGCCCCTTCTTGTTGTTGTTCCGCCCGCGCTCTGCCTGGCTGCGATATGCCCTGAAATGCTCGCAAACACTTCCTCGAACATCTCAGGGGTCAGGCGCCTCGTGTTCGTATTGTAGCGCGAGCAATGATAGCTGTCGAAAAGGGTGAGGCCCTCGCCAACGCCATGCGCCGCGCCATGCGCGAATTTGAAGGCCGACTTGCGGTGTCCAAGAGCGACCAGCGTACTGTCATGGGCAATCCGGCCCAGCGCCAGTATGGCCGCGAGGCGCGGAATTTGGGCAATGCGGGCCGTCAGATAGCGTCCGCAGAGCCGGGACTCCTCGGTGGTGGGCTTGTTTTGCGGCGGCACGCAGCGCACGGCGTTGGTTATCATGCAGTTCCGCAATTGCAGTCCGTCGTCCGCATGGCCGCCGTAACGCCCGGCGGAAAACCCGAACTTGCCAAGCGTCGCATAGAGGAGGTCGCCGGCATAATCGCCCGTGAACGGACGCCCGGTTTTATTGGCCCCTTGCAGCCCCGGCGCCAGCCCGACAATCAGAACCGCCGCATCACTGCTCCCGAATGAGGGAACCGGGCCATTGAACCAGTCAGGATGGGCTTGAGCATTGGCGGCGCGAAATTCGCTCAACCGCGCGCATGCCGTACAGTCATGGGGCGGTTCAGCCGCCGTATTATCGTAATTTTCGATGCTCACAATTCCGCGACATGTTCGTCCAGGTCGATGTCGAACGGGTCATCTCCGATCTGCATATTGTTGCCGGACTTGCGTCCGATCACCTCTTCGAGGTCGGTGATCTCGATAAACTGGTCGGCCTGGCGCCGCAGTTCATCGGCGATCATCGGCGGCTGGGTGGAAAGCGTGGAAACCACCGTGACGCGTTTGCCCTTCATTTGCAGCGCCTCGACCAGAGACCGGAAGTCGCCGTCGCCGGAGAAAATAATAATGTGGTCGAGATGCTCCGCCAGTTCCATGGCGTCAACGGCAAGCTCGATATCCATATTGCCCTTGATTTTGCGCCGGCCCGAGGAATCGGTGAATTCCTTCGTGGGCTTGGTCACCATGGTGTAGCCGTTATAGTCCAGCCAATCGACAAGCGGCCGGATGGAGGAATATTCCTGATCCTCCGGCAGCGCCGTGTAGTAAAGCGCGCGGATCAGGCGCCCCTTGGCGCGAAACACTTCAAGCAGCTTCTTGTAATCGATGTCGAAGCCAAGCGATCTCGCGGTTGCATATAAATTTGCGCCGTCAATAAAAAGCGCAATGCGCTCAGATGGATAAACTGTCATTTCAATAGCCTCACAGGCGAAAATCGATTTGGGTTAAAAATGAGGGCAAACCGGTCAATGAGTTACCGGAGCCCTGGATGAGATATAAGGATGGCCGACAATTAAGGCAATTCGATACGCGCTGGAGGCCTGTTCGTGATTTTGGTTGCACTGGGCTCGAACCTTTCAGGGGCATGGGGCGCCCCATCGCAGATCCTGAACAGGGCCGTTCTGGAAATGGGGAAACCGCCGGACACCGCCATTTTGGGGCTGTCTGGACTGTATGAAACCGCCGGGGTCGGCCGGGGGCGGCCAGGTGTCTTCGTCAATGCGGTTGTGAGCCTTGAATGCCACTGTTCCGCGTCCGCATTGCTCCGGCGTCTCAAGATGATAGAGCACCGGGCCGGGCCGCGTTCCTCGCGCCGCTGGGGTCCAAGAACGCTGGACCTGGATATCCTTGACTATCGGGGGCTCATTGCGCGATGGCCGCAACGGGGGCGCCTGAATGAGGCGGCCATCCGCAATCAGCTCGTCCTTCCGCACCCCTTGCTGCATGAGCGGCCCTTCGTGCTCGCCCCTCTCGACGAAGTCGCGCCGGATTGGCGCCATCCGGTCCTGCGCCGCACCGCGCGCCAGCTCTGGCGCCGCAAGCGTGACGAGCGAAGCGGGCGCGTGCTCATGCGTGTAGGAGACATGCATTATCCAATGCTGGACGACCCGCTTGCGTTGATGCCAAAGAGCGCCTAAACAGGGTTCCAAATCCCTGGTATTTTCAAGGAACAAGCTCATGGCACGCGTCACCGTCGAAGATTGTATCGACAAGGTTCCGAACCGGTTTGAACTGGTGCTTCTCGCAAGTCACCGCGCGCGGACAATATCCGCAGGATCGCCGATTACGATCGAGCGCGACAATGACAAGAACCCGGTCGTTGCGCTGCGCGAGATCGCCGAACAGACCGTTTCTCCCGAAGATATAAAAGAAGCTGTCATCCACGCGATGCAGAAATATGTTGAAGTCGATGAGCCCGAGCCCGATGAGGCGCCCCTGGCTACACCGGAATCCGTCATTCCGGTTCTGGCGCAGGATGATCAAACCTCGGATTTATCCATAGACCGGATGACGGAAGAGGAATTGCTCAGGGGTCTGGAGAGTTTGGCGTCTAGTGAATCCAATGCGGGTCAGCGCACTCGATAGAGCCTGCGCACTCCTTGCGGGGCGGGAGATTTTGCGGGGCATTCATCCCCGCCGGCTTGCGCCACGCAAAATCATCGTCTCGATCAAAAGGCCGCGCCGCGATGAAACCGGCGACTTGCAACCGTTCACGGGGGGCAAGGACACGCCATGATGCGCCAATACGAACTGGTTGAACGCGTCAAGGCCTACGATCCGGATGCCGACGAGGCGCTCCTCAATCGCGCCTATGTCTATGCCATGAAAGTGCATGGGCACCAGAAGCGCGCCTCGGGCGATCCTTACATTTCTCATCCGCTCGAAGTGGCGGCCATCCTGGCGGACCTCAAGCTGGATGACGCGACGATAGTCAGCGCGCTTCTGCATGACACGATTGAAGACACCGAAGCCACCCGCGACGAGATCGACAGGCTGTTCGGCGAGGAAATCGGCTCGCTCGTCGACGGATTGACAAAAATTGCGAAGCTCGACCTGGTGACGAAAAAGGCCGAGCAGGCGGAGAATTTCCGCAAGCTTCTGATTGCGATCGCCAGCGATGCGCGCGTGCTGCTGGTTAAGCTGGCCGACCGGCTTCACAACATGCGTACGCTGCAACATGTGCGGCCCGAAAAGCGCAAACGCATAGCCCAGGAGACCATGGATATTTATGCGCCTTTGGCGGCGCGCATGGGCATGCACGGGGTGTGCGAGGAGATGGAAGACCTCGCCTTCAAGACGCTGAACCCCGAAGCCTATGGCATTGTCGTAAAACGGCTTGAGGAACTTCGCGCGTCCAACAAGGGGCTTATCGAGGAAATTCAGCTCGCTTTGCGCGCTAAATTGGATGAGAGCAAGATCAGGGCGCAGGTGCTGAGCCGGGAGAAAAAACCCTACTCCATCTGGAGCAAGATGGAGAGAAAGCAGATATCGCTTGGGCAGCTCTCCGATATCTACGGGTTTCGCGTTCTGGTGGACTCTCCTGCTGATTGTTACGCGGTTCTCGGGGTGGTGCACACAACCTGGCGGATGGTTCCGGGCCGCTTCAAGGACTATGTGTCGACACCAAAGCAAAATGACTATCAATCCATACACACGACCATTGTCGGTCCGCGCCACCAGCGGGTGGAGCTGCAAATTCGCTCTGAACGGATGCACCGCTTTGCCGAGTACGGCATCGCCGCCCATGCGCTCTACAAGGGCAGTGCGAATGGCAAGGGCAAGCCGGGCGCCGGCAAGAAGAAGCTGACCTTGTCCGAGGAAAGCAATGCGTATCGTTGGCTGCGCCGTCTCATCGAGATGCTCCTGGAGGGCGACAACCCGGAAGAATTCCTTGAACACACCAAGCTGGAGCTGTTTCACGACCAGGTTTTCTGCTTTACGCCCAAGGGTCTGCTGATCGCCCTGGCGCGGGGCGCCACGCCGATTGATTTTGCCTATGCCGTACACACCGACATCGGCAACTCCTGTACCGGCTGCAAGATCAATGGCCGCACGATGCCGTTGATGACCCGTCTCAAGAATGGCGATGAAGTGGAAATACTGATCTCCAAGACGCAGACGCCTCCCGCGGCGTGGGAACGCGTCGCGGTTACCGGTAAGGCGCGCTCGGCCATACGGCGCGCGACACGCGAGGCGGCGCGCGCGCAATACAGCAAGCTCGGCCGCGAAATTCTGGGACGGGCCTTCAAGCGTGTCGGGAAGTCGTACCGCAAGTCCACAATCGAGCGGATATTGCCGCGCCTGTCCCAGGCCTCGAGCGACGATGTGCTGACAGCCGTTGGACGCGGTGAATTGCCATCTGCCGACGTTTTGCAGGCCGCGTTTCCAAATATACCGCGGCCGGAACCGCCCAGACGCCGGATTGTGCAGCGCTCCGAGGAAGGCTGGTTCGGACTGACCAAGGCGATTGGCCTCAAATTCCGGTTGCCGGGCGCGTCATCGCGCGATGATCGCAAAAATGCCGAGGGTATTCCCATCAAGGGGCTGAAGGGAGACTTGCCGGTGGGTTTTGCGGCCACGGGCGGCGCCGTGCCCGGAGACCGCATTGTCGGCATCATGGAGCCGGGGGTCGGCATCACGATCTATCCCATTCACGCCGAGGCGCTAAAGAAATTCGACGATCAGCCCGAGCGATGGGTTGATGTGCGCTGGGATATTGATGAAAAGAACGAAGATCGCTTTCCCGCGCGTATCCAGGTCTCCGCCATCAATGAGCCGGGCACCCTGGCGCAGGTGGCGCGGATCATCGGCGAGGGGGGTGGCAATATCGACAATATCAAGATGAGGCGCGCAGTCGAGGACTACACTGAAATGGTGATTGATCTTGAGGTCTGGGATTTGACGCACCTCAATGAAATCATTTCCGGTTTGCGCTCGCAATCCGTAGTCAGCGCGGTCAAGCGAACACATGAATAAGGGGCGAATTGGAACCGGCACGCGGCGCGCGGAATGTTCCGTCCTGCCGGCCCGGCGCGGTAAGTCATGACAAAAGACGAGTTACTGAAAGAAATGCGAGAGGCGGGCGCCCTGCTCGAAGGGCACTTTGTGCTTTCTTCGGGACGCCACAGTGCGGCCTATCTGCAATGCGCGCGCTTTTTGATGGATGCCGAGCGCGCCGGGCGCGCCTGTGCGGCGCTCGCAGACAAGGTTTCAGCCGAGATCAGCAGCACCATTGATCTCGTTTTTTCGCCTGCAATGGGCGGCGTCGTCGTTGGCCATGAAGTGGGGCGGGCGTTAAAAAGGCCGGCGATATTCTTCGAGCGCGCCGAAGGTTCATTTGCCTTGCGGCGCGGGTTTGAAATTCCTGACGGCGCGCACTGCCTGATGGTGGAGGACGTGGTTACCACAGGGCTATCCTCGCGCGAATGCATTGCGGCGGCGCGTGAACACGGCGCTGATGTGGTGGCCGGATGCTGTTTGATAAACCGGTCCGGCGGCCGCGCGGATATCGGTGTGCCGCTCGTGGCCCTGGCCGTCATGGACCTGCCGACGTTTCCCGCAGATCAGGTGCCGGAGGAATTGCAAACCATTCCGGCGCGCAAGCCCGGCAGCCGCAATCTCAAATAACGCGCCATTCCAGTGTCTTATGTACGCGTAAATAGCGTTTACTTTCTCTGAATATGATTAAATCATAAATCAGCCTTGTGCCTTGGTTAAGAGGCAAAAACAAGAACGAGTCGAGTGGTGGAATGTTATTAGGGCGTCGCAACCCGGAATCCTGGGGCGAGAAGGTTCGGGTTTGGCTCTGGCCGCGCCGGAACTGGTCTCGTTCGGCGCGCTATGTTGTACACCGTTTGCGGCGGTTGCGCGCGACCCCGCATAAAATCGCCCTGGGTTGCGCGTGCGGCGTGTTCGCATCTTTTACGCCCTATATGGGCGGTCACTTTATTATCGGCGGTTTTCTGGCCTGGATAACCCGGAGCAGTATGATTGCCGCCGCGCTTGGTACTTTCGTTGGCAATCCGTTGACTTTTCCGTTTATCTGGCTTGCGACCTACCATCTCGGGAGCTGGGTGCTCGGGCAGCCCTCGACTGCCGGCAATATCAGTCTTTCGTCCAGTATATTCGACTATTCAATGCATAAATTGTGGCCGCTTGTTAAACCGATGACAGTTGGCGGTATCCCCCTAGGCATTCTGGCGGGATCCATTACCTATTTCATCGTCAGGAAGGTGTCGGAGAGTTACCGGAAAAAGAGCCGCAAACGGGCCCTGGGGCGAGGGCGCCCGGCCGGCGCAAGCATGACAAACAGGAGAATGATATGAGAGGCAACAACCTGAAGGCTCCTTTTTTGCGGCTGGGCGTGAATATCGATCACGTCGCCACGATCCGCAATGCGCGTGGCGGCGGGCATCCCGATCCCGTCCGTGCGGCCCATCTGGCCGCCGAAGCCGGCGCTGACGGCATTACGGCCCATTTGCGCGAGGACCGCCGCCATATTTCCGATGACGATATCGCGCGGCTGATGTCTGAAATTACACAGCCGCTCAATCTGGAGATGGCCGTAACCGGCGAGATGCTGGATATCGCCCTGAAGCATATTCCCAATGCGTGCTGCCTCGTGCCCGAACGCCGCCAGGAAATAACGACCGAAGGCGGCCTCGACGCGACTGCCAAGGGAAATCAGTTGCCCGGTTTCATCCGGCATCTGAAAAGCAAGAGGATTCGGGTTTCTCTGTTTATCGACCCCAACAGACACCAGATTGAAGCCGCCGCATCGGTCGGGGCGGATATTGTAGAGCTTCACACCGGCCCCTATTGCGATGCAACCCTGCATGGCGACCGCGTGGATATCGATGGTGAAATCGAACGGCTCGCCGAATGCGCAAGCGTTGCCGCCGCCGCGGGACTTGAGGTGCATGCGGGCCACGGGCTGACTTTCGATACGGTGGATGCCGTCGCCGCAATGCCGGAAATTGTTGAACTGAATATCGGGCATTTTCTGATTGGCGAGGCCATATTCGGCGGCCTTCATTCAACAATCGGGCGGATGCGGGCCCTGATGGACAATGCCCGCGCGCAGGCGCGCGGAAGCGCGAGCGCCTGAGGCACGGCATGTGATGATTATTGGGCTTGGCAATGACCTCATTGATATTCGGCGTATCGAGGAAACCATCGCGCGCTATGGCGACAGGTTCCTGGACCGGATCTACACCGATATCGAGCGCCAGCGTTCCGATCGGCGTCACCTGCGCGCTGCGTCATATGCAAAACGGTTCGCGGCCAAGGAAGCCTGCGCGAAAGCGCTTGGGACGGGCATTCGCGAAGGGGTGTTCTGGCGTGACATGGGGGTCGTGAATCTTCCCTCCGGGCGGCCGACGCTGGAGTTGACGGGCGGGGCTGTGAAACGGCTTCGCTCGATTACGCCGGAGGGCCATGGCGTGCGCATCGACCTGACAATTACCGATGATTTTCCATTGGCTCAGGCGATTGTGATTATCTCCGCTGTTCCGCAAGGAACAAATATCTGACACCTCCGCGGGGTTGACTGCCAGGCATCATGCAGTTTGCGTTGGCTGCGCGTAGGAGCTATAGGGGCGTCAATCAGTTTACCAGTTTCTCTGGCGGTCGGAAGGAGCCCGGAGACATGAGTTTAGAGGCAGACACGAAGACGAAGAAATCGGAAGGCGGAGGTCTGTCGGAAACGATTCGGGTGGTTGTTCACGCGCTGATCCTGGCCATGATCGTGCGTGTATTTTTCTACCAGCCATTCAACATCCCCTCGGGCTCCATGATTCCAACTCTGCGGGTGGGAGACTATTTGTTCGTTTCGAAATTCAGCTATGGCTACTCCAAATATTCATTTCCCTTCTCGCCGAACCTGTTCAATGGCCGCTTTTGGGCCTCGGAACCCGAGCGCGGCGATGTGGCGGTATTCAAGCTGCCGAGGGATAACAAGACCGATTATATCAAGCGGGTGATCGGCCTGCCGGGCGACGAAATCCAGATGATCGGCGGCGTCCTTCAGATCAATGGCAAGGCGGTTCCCAAAAAGCGTATCGACGATTTCGTGATGAAAGATTCATTTGGCAATTTCCGGCGGGTTGCGCGCTATGAGGAAACTCTTCCCAATGGCCTGAAATACCCTGTGCTCGATCTGGTGCCGCGCGGGATCAGCGATAATACGGCAGTCTACAAGGTTCCCGAGGGTCACTATTTTATGATGGGCGACAACCGCGACAATTCCACCGACAGCCGGGTGTTAAGCGCGGTGGGTTTCGTGCCGTTTGAAAATTTTATCGGCCGGGCAGAGATTATATTTTTCTCCGCTGGCGGCGACGCCCGTTTCTGGGAGATTTGGCGCTGGCCGGGATCGATCCGCTGGGGCCGGTTCTTCCAACTGGTCGACTAGGTGAGCCGGACATCCAAAAAATCACTTGAAGTTCTTGCCGGAACCCTCGGCCACAATTTTGGTGATCCTAGTCTCCTGCAAAGGGCGCTTACTCATTCAAGCGCCAGGGCTCAGGGCGAGAAAGGCTCTGATTATGAGCGGCTCGAGTTCCTGGGCGACCGCGTTCTGGGCCTGGTGATCGCGGAACTCCTGTTCGAGCTGTTTCCGGACGCGCGTGAAGGCGCCCTGGCCCTTCGTTTCAACCGGCTGGTGCGCAAGGAAACCTGCGCGGCGGTCGCCCAGGACATCAACCTGGGCGAATATGTCATCATGAGCGCCGTAGAGGCCAGCAGCGGCGGGCGGGGCAAGCAGACCATACTCGGCGATGCCTGTGAGGCCGTGCTGGGCGCGATATTCGTGGATGGGGGATTTGAGGCGGCGCGCGGCGTCATCCGCGCGATGTGGTCGGATCTCGCCCGCGACGACAATGCGGTTCGGCGAGATGCAAAATCAGCGTTGCAGGAATGGGCGCAGGGACGCGGGCTCGAATTGCCGAAATATGTTGAGACAAAGCGCACGGGGCCGGACCATGCGCCTCAATTCAACACCAGAGTGGAAGTGAGCGGTCTTGCATCCGCGCATGGCGAAGGACCGAGCAAGCGCCTCGCGGAACAATCGGCCGCCAGCGCGATGCTGTTGCGCGAAGGCGTCTGGAAGAAAGACGGCGATGAACGATAAAAGACGCTGCTCGGTTATCGCTCTGATCGGCGCGCCGAATGCCGGCAAGTCCACGCTCGTCAACGCTCTCACGGGCGCCAAGATTTCCATCGTCACCCATAAGGTGCAGACCACCCGCGCGCGCATCCGGGGGATCGCGATGGAGGGCAGGGCCCAGCTCATACTGGTGGATACACCTGGTATCTTTGCGCCGAAGCGGCGGCTCGACCGGGCCATGGTGGATGCAGCCTGGGCCGGCGCGCGCGACGCCGACGTGACGCTCCTGCTGATCGATGCGGCAAAGGGCATTGAAGGAGAAGCCCGGCAAATCCTGGAGGGGCTGACAAAGATTGCCGGGACCAAATACCTGGTTCTGAACAAAGTTGATCTGGTCAGGAAGGATGTGTTGCTGGCGCTCGTCGATACGGCGGCGGGCATTGTGAATTTCACCGGCACGTTCATGATTTCCGCCCTGACCGGAGACGGTGTCGCCGATTTGAAGGCGCAATTGGCCGCCGAAGCGCTTCCCGGGCCGTGGCTTTATCCGGAAGACCAGATTTCAGATGCGCCAATGCGGCATCTGGCAGCCGAAATAACGCGCGAGAAGCTCACCCTGCGCCTGCATCAGGAACTTCCCTATGCGTCCACGGTCGAGACAACCTTGTGGAAGGAGCTGCGCAACGGCCGCGTGCGGCTTGAGCAAACGATTTATGTGATGCGCGACAGTCAGAAGAAAATCGTCCTTGGCAAGAAGGGGCAAACGGTAAAGAGCATATCCATGGAGGCGCGCAAGGAGCTTGCGGCCATATTGGGCGTGCCGGTTGATTTGTTCCTGTTCGTGAAAGTGCGCCAGAAGTGGGGCGACGATCCCGAGCGGTATCAGGAAATGGGTCTTGAGTTTCCCAAGAGCTAGAGTGTTTTGTAAAGCATTCCGCGCCACCCGCTCCCCCTTACCCATCCACCCCGCAATGGTACCCTTGGAGTGGTTGGGTAAGGGGGAGCGGGTGGCCGGGCTTTCAGGTTTCAAGGAAAACCGCATTGGAACAGGCGCGCCATGCAATGGTCAGATGAAGGCATTGTGCTGTCCTCGCGGGTCCATGGCGAGACCAGCGCCATTGTTGAGTTGCTGACGGCCTCTCACGGCCGTCATCTGGGCCTGGTGCGGGGCGGGCGCTCCAAACGGCTGCGTCCGGTCCTGCAGACCGGAAACCTGGTTAGCGCCGATTGGCGCGCGCGGCTGTCCGAGCATCTCGGCAGTTACGTCATCGAACTACTCGAGGCCCGCGCCGCGCCTGTTCTCGATGACAGGAGGGCTCTGGCCGGGCTCAATTCGCTGGCCGCGCTTGCGCGGCTTCTGCCTGAACGTGAGCCGCATTCCCGTTTGTTCAAGGCGTCGAACCTGGTCATTGAGGCGCTTGGCGAGGGCGATCATTGGCCGGCATTGCTGGCGCGGTGGGAAATGGGACTGCTTGACGAGCTTGGATTCGGCCTCGATCTCGGCTCTTGCGCCGGAACGGGCGCCACCGCAAACCTCGATTATGTTTCACCCAGGTCGGGAAGGGCGGTCAGCCGGGAAGCGGGCGAACCCTATAAGGACAAGCTGTTTCCGCTGCCGGCTTTCCTGTTGCCGGACAATGGGCAAGGCTCAGCCCCGAGCCCGGGCGATGTGGCCCACGGCTTCCGCCTGACGGGTTATTTCCTCAACAAAAATGTCTGGGGTCCACGCGACCTCCAGCCGCCGGCCGCGCGCGAACGGCTGATCGCTTTGCTTGAGAAGTAACCTGAAGCGTTCGGGCGGCGTCAAACGGCACTTTGTTTACGCTTCCGCCACGACCGTTGTGCGACTCACGCGGTTACGTTATTTGTGAAAAATGGGCAATGACAAGAGCCATGACGACGGCGCGGAAGCCGTTGATCTGCGTGAAGCGCTTGAAGAGCGCTATCTCGCCTATGCTCTCTCCACGATTATGCACCGGGCGCTTCCCGATGTGCGCGACGGGCTCAAGCCGGTTCACCGGCGCCTGCTCTATGCCATGCAGCAGTTGAAGCTCGACCCCGATGGCGGCTTCAAGAAATGCGCCCGCGTCGTGGGCGACGTGATCGGTAAATATCACCCTCATGGCGATCAGGCCGCCTATGACGCGCTGGTGCGCTTGGCTCAGGATTTCGCCGTTCGCTATCCACTGGTCGAGGGGCAGGGCAACTTCGGTAACATTGACGGCGATAACGCCGCGGCCATGCGCTACACCGAGGCCAAACTGACCGACGTTGCGGCCGCATTGCTGGAAAATATCGCCGACGATACGGTTGATTTTCGCGAAACCTATGACGGAAGCGAGAACGAGCCGGTGGTTCTGCCGGCGAACTTTCCCAACCTTCTCGCCAATGGGGCGGCGGGGATTGCGGTCGGTATGGCAACCAGTATCCCGCCGCACAATGCCGGTGAATTATGCGACGCGGCGCTCCATCTCATAAAATTCCCCAACGCGCGCGTGGAGAAACTCGTCGAATATGTGCCGGGCCCCGATTTGCCCACAGGCGGCGTCATTGTCGAGCCACGGGACTCGATCATCGAATCCTACCGGACCGGCCGGGGCGGTTTCAGGGTCCGCGCGCGCTGGGAGACAGAGAAAGTAGGCCGGGGCGGCTATCAGATTGTCGTCACCGAAATTCCCTATCAGGTGCAAAAAGCGCGGCTGATCGAGAAAATCGCCGATCTGATGCAGGCGCGCAAATTACCGCTTCTGGCGGATATTCACGATGAATCCGCGGAGGAAATCCGCATTGTCTTTGAGCCCAAGAGCAGGGCGGTCAACCCCGAACTGCTCATGGAGTCGCTGTTCAGGCTCACGGACCTGGAATCGCGCATCGCGCTCAATATGAATGTATTGAGCCGGGGCAAGGTTCCCAATGTTCTGGGTCTTGGCCAGGTCCTGAGAGAGTGGCTTGAGCACCGCCAGGTCGTGCTGGTGCGGCGTAGCCAAGACCGTCTGGCCAAAATCGACCGCCGCCTGGAAATGCTCGAAGGCTATCTGATCGCCTATCTCAATCTGGATGAGGTGATTCGGATTATCCGGCAGGAGGATGAGCCCAAGCAGGAACTGATGCGGACCTTCAAGCTCACCGATTTGCAGGCCGAAGCCATTCTCAATATGCGGCTGCGGGCCTTGCGCAAGCTGGAAGAGATCGAAATCCGCGGCGAGAATGTCCAGTTGAAAGGCGAGCGGAGCGGGCTGAAGGAATTGCTGGCTTCAGAAAAACTTCAATGGTCGCACATTGCCGGCGAAATAAAGGACATCAGGAAGCGCTTCGGCCAGAAGACCGAAATCGGCCGCCGCCGCACCGGTTTTGCCGGCGCGCCCGAGGTCGAGATCGATATCGCCGCCGCCATGATCGAGAAAGAACCGGTAACGGTGGTGTTGTCGCAAAAGGGCTGGATACGCGCCATGCGCGGTCATCTTGATGACACTGCCGCCCTGCAGTTCAAGGACGGCGATGGCCTGAAACGCGCCCGGTGCGCGATGACCACCGATACGCTTGTGCTGTTCGCCACCAACGGCAAATTCTACTCGCTTGGCGCGGACAAAATGCCCGGCGGACGCGGTCATGGCGAGCCGGTGCGGCTCATGGTGGAGCTGGAGGAAAATCACGACATACTGGACATTTTCGTCCATCGGCCGGGCAGAAAACTGCTCGTCGCCTCGAGTGCCGGCTTTGGGTTCGTGGTCAATGAGGATGACGTTGTGGCGATGACCCGCAAGGGTAAACAGGTGCTCAATATTACGCCGCCCGATGAGGCGCTGGTTTGCGCGCCCGGCGATGGCGATATGGTCGCCGTCGTTGGCGAGAACCGCAAGATGCTCTGCTTTCCTCGCAAGGAGCTGAATGAAATGACGCGCGGGCGCGGTGTGCGCCTGCAGCGTTACAAGGACGACGGCCTGGCGGACGCCAAAACCTATAACAAGTCCGAGGGTCTCACCTGGCTCGATTCATCGAATCGCACCTGGACCGTTACCAAGCTGCGCGACTGGACCGGGTCGCGGGCTCAGGCCGGGCGCCTGCCGCCGAAAGGCTTTCCGAAGGCCAACCGGTTCGGCCCGAAATTTTAGCACCGGTTCACCAGGAGGCGTCAGGTCAATGGCGAGAACCATCCGGCCGGCGAGCGCCGCGGACGCCGGCGCGGTGCGCGCCCTGGTGCGCGACGCCTATGCACTGTATGCGCCGCGCATGGACCGCGAGCCTGCGCCCATGCTGGCCGACTATGAAGCGCTGATTGCGCAAGGAGCGGTGTCCGTATTTGAGGCGGAAGGCGAGATCGCCGGTATTCTCGTATGTTATGAGCGCGGCGCTCATCTGCATGTGGAAAATGTCGCGGTTGCAACAAATTCACAAGGGCGCGGTATTGGCCGTGAACTGATGGCATTCGCCGAGCGGCAGGCGCTGGCGCGCGGGCTTGCCAGTGTTGAACTCTATACAAATGAAGTGATGGGAGAGAATCTCGAATTCTACGAGGCTCTCGGCTATGAAGTGGTGGAGAGGGCCGAGGAAGAGGGCTATTCACGCATATTTTTCAGAAAGGTCCTCCAGGCCCCGGACCAGGTCATGAGCTAAATGGCTCCGGGCTCGGGGCGCTCCCAACCCTTGGGCGTCAAAACCTCGATGGGCTGAAAGCGCATCTTGTAGGCCATCTTGGACGAGCCTTTGATCCAGTATCCCAAATAGACGTAAGGAAGCCCCAGCTTTCGCGCGAGTTCCACATGCTCCAGGATCATATAGGTTCCAAGAGAGCGCCTGGCCATCTCGGGGTCGTAGTAGCTGTAGACCATGGACACGCCGTCGCTCAAACGGTCGCATAGTGAGGCGGCGACCAGGGGCGGATTCTCGCCATATGCCGAGCCTTTTTCGTCTTGTTCGGGGCATTCTTCCCGCATCCGGTACTCGCTCAGAAACGTGTTTACGACGCTGTCCTCGATCATCACCGCATAGTCGAGAACGGACATGTCGGCCATGCCGCCGCCGCCGTGGCGCCGGTCGATATAGGACCGGAAAAGCGTGTATTGCTCCGATGTGGGAACCGGGGAAATTCTCTTTGTTCTAAGGTCTTTATTGGCGCGCATAACCCGGTTGAATGCACGCCCGGCCTTAAATTCATCGACAATGACGCGAACCGGCACGCAGGCGGTACATCCATCGCAATAGGGCGTGTAGGCAATGTTCTGGCTGCGCCGGAAACCGCCCTTGAGGAGGTTGTCGATCAGGGCGCCGGGCCGGCCCTGCGAAAGATGCGTAAACAGCTTTCGCTCCCGCCTTCCAGGAAGGTAGGGGCAAGGCTGTGCCGTCGTGATGTAAAATTGCGGGAAGTCTGTCTTATGCTCGCTCACATCTGTACCAGGCTCGGGATCGGTTCACATCATGCCTTCTATGGACGCCACTGCATGCCGAAATAGAAAGGCGCAAACAAGGAATACGCGACCCATATAATCAGGATCAAGGGGATACCGGCAAACATGAAGTCGCGAAACCGGTAATGCCCCGGTCCCATGACGATCAGATTGGTCTGATAGGCGATCGGTGTGGCGAATGAGCAATTGAGTGCGAAGATCAGTCCATAGATAAAGGGCGCCGGGTCCACGCCTATCTCATTGGCGGCGCTGACGACGATGGGAGCGAACAGGGCCCCTGTTGCATGATTGCTCAGGAAGTTCGTGAGAATGGCGGTTAGCAGAAACAGCGCGGACAGAAGTGCGGCCGGGCCCCAGTCCGCGAAAGTCTCAACGACGCCGTGGGCAAGGAACTGAGCGCCGCCGGTGGCTTCCAGCGACACCGCCATGGCGAAGGCGGTGCCGATCAGCAGAAATATTTTTCTGTCGAATGCGCGCGCGGCTTGCGGCAGGGTCAGCGCGCCGGCCAGGATCATGGCAATCGCTCCGGCCATCGCGGCGATGGCGATCGGGACTATGCCGGTGGCGGCGGCGAGGACCATGATCAGGAAAATGGCGATTGCGCTCTTGGCGCGATGCGGCACCGGCAATTCAGCGCGCGAGCGCGCCAGCAGCAGCAGGTCGCGATGATTGCGCAGCGAGCGGACGGCGCCGGGCGTGCCGAGGAGCAGCAAGACATCGCCCGCAACCAGACGTATTTTATTCATGGGCGCGCGCATCATGCGGCTGTGGCGTTCAATCCCCAACAGGGTGCAGCCGGTATCGGCTTTGAACCGTTCGGGATTTACGGTGAATCCAATGCGCTGGGAGCCCGGGGCAATGACGACTTCCGTCATGATCAGGCGCTCGCGTTCGGGTGGCGTCTGGAGCGTATCATCCGTTTCAGGCGCATTGACCGAAGGCGCCAGATCGCCGATCAGGGCCCTGTCACGCGCGATTGCATTCATCAATACGCGCCGTGTGGCCGCGATCATCACGACATCGCCCTCTTGTAGTTCCAGGTCTTCAAAAGGCGGCAGGATCGCCCGGCCGCGCCGCTGAACAAGGCGCACGGTCATCAGTTTGAGATTGGGGAACATGCCGGCGGTTGAGCGCATTCCCTTCCATGGGTGGGTCTCGCCCAACTGGATTTGCGCGATGAACTGCTTGCCGCGCTCTCCCGAAGCCTGGCTGAACGCGGGGCTGGGTTTGATGATCCGGGGGATCACGAACAGCACATAGAGCGCTCCCACCGATGCCAGGAACACGCCCGGCACGGCGAAATCAAAAAATCCAATCGGCGCCGCGCCGGCTTTTTCGGCAACAGCGGTGGCGATCAGGTTGGCTGACGAGCCGATTAGCGTCGTCATCCCGCCAAGGATTGTAATGAAGCTGAGCGGCATCAGAACGTGAGCGGCGGTTTGCCCGAGCCGGGCGGCAAGCGCACTCAGAATCGGAATGAATATCACCACCACCGGCGTGTTGTTGAGAAAGGCGCTCAGGGTAGCGGCAACCAGAAGGGTCACGCCCAGGGCCGCGGCAGGTGCGATCTTGACCAGGCTGGTCACGATTTCCGTGGATTTCTCGATCGCCCCGGTCTGAAAAAGCGCCTGACCGACAATCAGCAGCGACAGGATTGTAAAGACAACCGGGTTGGCGAACCCGGCGAGCAGGGTTGTCACATTGACTTCTGTTTTGCCGGCTTCCGCGGGCAGGGGAAAAAAGTAGAACAGGAGGAGAAGGGCGAGCACGGTCAACCCCGCCGACAACTCCAGGGGGATGCGGTCAATGGCGAAAAGTACAACCGCGGCGCAGATGACGGCAAATGTCATCCACATATGCCCATTTTCTATCCCGAAGCCGACCATCCCCGATTATGAGCGCAAAATCAGCCCGGTGTCGCCTCCAAAGCGGAGATGTTCACAGCCGCTCTAGGGTCTGTTTGTAGGTTCTGGCGCGGGCTTCCGTGTTGATCACAACCGTGCCCGCGAGGAAGTCATGCAGGCATCGCTTGCGGCCGTTGAATAGCGCAATAGCCAGCACAAATGGTGTGAGGATAGTGACCGAGAAATAGAATAGAACCGCATGGAAGGCCGCGAGCAGGGCGTATATGGGCGCGCCATACCATGTCCGCATCTGTAAATCGGTGGACCGCATGCCGATTGTCGCCGATTGCGGCCGACTCAGGGTGTAGGCGCTATAGGCAAGCGCGACGGCGGGGAATGCAATGCCAAACAGGAGCCAGGTCAG
>BDTT01000020.1 GCA_002897995.1 bacterium BMS3Bbin10
AACCAGGCATCGGCGCCTTCTTTTGCAAAAGCGTCTGTGATGCGCTTGATCAGCTCATCGGACTTGCCGAAGCCCGCGCGCGGGATCACCTCATCGGTTTCTTTGTTCCGGAACACGGTAATCGGTACGCCCCAGGCGCGCTGTCGCGAGATCACCCAGTCCGGCTTGGTGTTGATCATGCCGGTAATGCGGTTTTGCCCGGTGGAGGGAACCCAGCGGGTTTCGGAGATGGCCCTGAGGGCGCGGGCGCGCAGGGTATCTCCGGCCCCCTCGATATCCTTGTCCATGGCAATGAACCATTGCGGTGTGTTGCGGAAAATGACCGGCTTTTTGGAGCGCCAGGAATGAGGGTAGTCGTGGGTGAGGCGGCCCCGCGAGAACAGCGCATCGGCCTCAATGAGAGCCTTGATGACGGCATCATTTGCGTCGCCGAACTTGCCCTTGTCGTTGATGACAACCTTGCCTTCAAAGCCCGGCGCGTCAGCGGTGAAGACGCCATCGGGACCGACTGTGTAGGGTATGGTGGGGTCGATGCCGCGCTGCTCAAGCCGCGCGCGGTTTTCCGTCCAGATATCGAAGTCATCGCGGCCATGACCGGGAGCCGTGTGGACAAAGCCGGTGCCGGTTTCCTCGGTGACGTGATCGCCCTCGAGGAGGGGCACGTCGAAGTCAAAGCCGAGGTCTCGCAGGGGGTGGCGGCACCTAATACCCGAAATGAGTTCGCTGGGTACATCGTCTGTCCGCCGGAGAGTAATCTTCGCCTTCTCCGCGCATTCATCAGCCAACTTATCTGCAACCAAGATATGCTCGCCCGGCCGAGGACCAAAGTCGTTCTCAGCTGTCTCCACCAGATATCGGCCATACTCAATGCTCCTGGAAAATGAAATCGCTCTGTTCCCAGGGATCGTCCACGGTGTTGTGGTCCAGATAAGAATGAAATCTCCGGGAAAAACATACTTCATATCCGGCTGAGAGGTAGGCTCTTCTCGGGAAATCCACTTCGGACTGCTTCCACCTTTTCCATATTTAACAGGAAACTTCACCCAGATCGCCGGGCTGGTGATCTCCTGATATTCCACCTCCGCTTCGGCCAGCGCGGTGCGCTCCACCACCGACCACATGACCGGTTTGGAGCCGCGATAGAGCAGGCCGTTCATGGCGAATTTCATGAGTTCATTGGCGATGGTCGCTTCGGCATCGAAAGACATGGTCGTGTAGGGGTTGTCCCAGTCCCCCGTCACCCCCAGCCGCTTGAACTCCTCGCGCTGAACATTGATCCACTGGTCTGCGAATTCGCGGCATTCGGCGCGGAATTCATTGATGGGCACCTCGTCCTTGTCCTTGCCTTGTGAGCGGTACTGCTCCTCGATCTTCCATTCGATCGGGAGCCCGTGGCAGTCCCAGCCCGGCACGTAATTGGCGTCCTTGCCCATCATCTGCCGGGAGCGCACAATCACGTCTTTGAGGATTTTGTTGAGCCCGGTGCCGATGTGAATATTGCCGTTGGCGTAGGGCGGGCCGTCGTGGAGAATGTATTTTTCCCGGCCCTTGGCGTCTTCGCGCAGGCGCTCGTAAAGCCCCAGCCTCTCCCAGCGCGCCAGCATCTCCGGCTCGCGCGCCGGCAGACCCGCCTTCATGGGAAAATCGGTCTTGGGCAGAAACAGCGTCTCGCGCCAGTCGCGCGCGCCGCTCTCCTTGCCATCGTCTTGCCTGGACATAATGAATCTGATTTCCCAGCTTCCGCGTTGCGCGGGTTCTAACAATGCGCCGGGAAACAATCCAGCGCGGATTAGGCCGCGGCCCGGGCGCTACGCCAGAGCCCGCCCCAGTTCAAATTTCTGCATCGGATCGTCGGCGGCGATTTCGCTCAGGACGCCGCGAGCCTTCTGGCAGTCGATGCGCATCTGTTCAATGAGCGCATCGGCGCTTGCAAATGTTTCATCGTCGCGCAGGAAGCCAATCACTTCGATCTCGATTTCCTGGCCATAAAGATCGCCGTGAAAATCGAACAGGAAGGTCTCGATAACCGGCGCGCCGCTGTCGAAGCTTGGCCGCGTGCCGAAATAAGCCGCCCCGTCATATTTCCCTTCGCCCGTGCGCACGCGCACCGCGTAAATGCCGTGCTTCAGGGCAAAACCCTCCGGCACGGCAATATTGGCGGTCGGAAAGCCGAGCCCGTGGCCGCGCTGGTCTCCGCCGATGACCTCTCCGATGACGCGCCACCAATAACCGAGTTTTTCCGCCGCGCCGCGCGGGTCGCCCCGGCGCAGGTGCTCGCGAATGCCGGTTGACGAGAAGACACCCCCCTCGCCTGCCTGCGGCGCGACGATGGTCACGTCAAAGCCATGGGCCTGCCCGAACGCCCGCAGCACCTCCGGGTTGCCATCGCGGCCCTTGCCGAAATGAAAGTCACTGCCCGTGATCACGTGGCTCACGCGCAAGGCCTCAACCAGGAAATCGCGCGCAAAGTCCACCGCGGAACGCGAAGCCAGGTCTGCATCGAAGGGCTGTATGAGCGCCATATCGAGCCCCAGCGCCGCGAACAGCCGCGCCTTGAGCGGGCCCGGCGTCAACCGGAACAGAGGAACGTCGGGCTGGAAGAAGGCTCTGGGGTGCGGCTCGAACGTCATGACACCGGCCGGCACACCCGCCGCCTCGGCCGCCTCCAGCGCGGCGCGAAGCACCGCCTGATGGCCACGATGCACGCCGTCGAAATTGCCAATGGCCAATGCCGCGCCTTTCAGCGCGTCAGGACAGTTATTGATGTTTTGCAGGATTTCCATGGGGCGTAAGGCGTTCGGCGAAGGCGCCAAAGCTAGAGTCCTAACCCTAACCCCCTGACGCCCGCTTATTCGGGGCGGCTCGGCACGAGAATCACAGCCTCGCCATCCAGCACAGTTTTACCATTCACCTGACAGTTGCAAGTGAAGATCGCGCGGCCCTTTTCCTGCACCAGTTCGGCGACCCGCGCAACGGCGACCACTTTGTCGTCGATCTTGACGGGCGCGCGAAAATTCAGGCTCTGCGAAATATAGATGCTGCCGGGCCCGGGCAATTTAGTGCCAAGCACCGTGGACACCAGGCTGGCAGTCAGGATGCCGTGGGCAATTCGCTCCTTGAAAACGGTTTGGGACGCGTATTCGTCATTCATATGGACCGGATTATGGTCGCCGGAAATATCCGCGAAGCACTGGATATCGTCTTCGGAAATGTGTTTGGCATAGCTCGCTTCCATGCCCACTTCCAGATCCTCGAAATAGTAACCCTGAAATCCGCCGCCGTTTGTCGCGTTGTTCTTCATACGCCGAATCCTTCCGCGTTTATTTTGCGGTGCAACATAGTCGAGGTTATCAAATGCTGCAACCGCGTCAAAGGTCTAGGCTCGGGTCTTCCAAGCAAGCGCGGGCTTGGATGCGAGAATAACGAGGTTAACGCATTTTTTAAGTCCGGCACCTATTGTTCCCAATTGCGAGGTTGCACCAATGACCGCTTCTGGAGCCAATTGCCTGCGGATGCCGATCCAGTGCGCCAAATATGGGAACGAGTTAACTTAATTTGCCCGATAGGGGGATGGAGAGCAAAATGGCGATTGATCTTTCAATGCCGGTTCTGATCGTGGATGACTACAAGACGATGATCCGCATTATCCGTAATCTACTGAAACAACTTGGTTTTTCCGATGTTGACGATGCCGCTGACGGTACCGAGGCACTTGGGAAAATGCGTCAGAAGAGCTACGGACTGGTAATCTCGGACTGGAACATGGAACCCATGACCGGTTACGAGCTGCTGAAGGAAGTGCGCACCGATGACGGTCTGGCCCGGACGCCATTCATAATGGTGACAGCGGAGTCCAAGACGGAAAATGTCATCGCCGCCAAAAAGGCGGGTGTGAACAATTATATCGTAAAACCGTTCAATGCGGCGACCTTGAAATCCAAGATCGACGCCGTTTTCGGCGAATAGACTCCCGTCGGGAACCTTAGCGGCGGATATGCGCGGACTATCTGGACGAAACCCGGACAACGAGGATTCATGACGTATGTCTTCACCTGTGCATTCTGAAATACGCGAGGCTGCCGACAGTCTGACCCACAAAGACGACATTTCGCTTGTCGATGTTTTGTCGCTGGCCGAGGCATCCATCCACTCGATGAAGACCTTCATCGACAGCCTGGATTCGAAGGTCTATGAGGAGTTTCGCGGGATCGCGGAATATATCCAGAACACAAAACTGGAAATTGGCAATTTGCAGGCCAATGACCTGACTTCAAATCATATACCCGTCGCGGGAGATGAGCTGAATCTGGTGGTTTCCTCGACGGAGGAAGCGACCACAAAGATCATGGAATGCGCGGAATCCGTTCTGGACGCCGACAGCAGCGATCCGGATGCCTATAAGGAGTTGGTCAACGCCAAGATGATGGACATCTTCGAGGCCTGCTCATTCCAGGACCTGACCGGACAGCGCATCACCAAGGTTGTCGAGACCCTGGAGCATATCGAAACCCGGGTCAGCAGGTTCGCGGCCGCCATCGGCGCGGGAGACGGCGATGAACCGGCCAATGAAAAAGAGGCAAAACGCAAGAAGCGCAAGGAAGACCAGATTCTGAATGGGCCGGCGAAGAAAGGCGAAGGCGTCAGTCAGGACGATATCGACGCGCTTCTCAACTTCTGACCCTAGAGCGGTTCCGTCTTTGACAGAATCGCTCCAGATTTTTTCGCTCACGACCTATCCGCGCTTCGCGCCGGTCTGCGCGGGCGCGGCGCATAAGCGCCGGGCCGCAGTCGCGGCCTTACCGTTTCCGTTAAGAACAGAAACGGTCTAATTCACCCTTCGAGACGGCGCTTCGCGCCTCCTCAGGGTGAGGCACGCTCAATCTCCTCATGCTGAGGAGCGCCCGCAAGGGCGCGTCTCGAAGCATGTTGCTACCAGTTCAAGCCTTTCTGCGCGGCAATGGGCTTGATGCCGGTTTCGGAAAACAAGGCGCGGACGGTGCTCCCCTCCAGGGGCGCATCGCTGTTGGCCCCGTCAATGTGGAGCGCGCTGGCCACGAAAAGCGCGTCCATTCGCGCCGCGAAGGCGCCGGCCATGTCGGTTCGCAGGCCATCGCCAATACACAGGATTTCGCTGCGGCGCACCCTGGCGCCCCTAACCTCGGCAATTCGCGCAAGCGCCAGGTCATAGATCGGCTTGTGCGGCTTGCCCGTATAAACGACTTCCCCGCCGAGTTTTTCATAGGCCGCCGCCAGCGCACCGGCGCAATAAATGAGCTGGTTACCGCGCTCCACCTGCAGATCGGGGTTGGCGCAAATTACCGGCAGATCGCGCGATTTTATCTGTGCAAGCAAATCCCGGTAGTCGTCGGGGGTTTCGGTCAGGTCGTCATAAAGCCCCGACAACAAGACATATTCAGCCTCATCGAGACCGGCCAGCTCCACGTCCAGGCCCTCGAAAAGGGGCTTGTCACGCTCCGGGCCGAGATGAAAGACAGGCAGCCCCGGCTTTTCCGACATCAGATTCCTGGTCGCATCTCCAGACGTCACAATGACGTCGTAGGCGGTTTCCGGCACGCCAACCTCGGCGAGCTGGCGCGCAACGGGTTCGTTCGGACGCGGCGAATTGGAAAGCAAAACGACAAGACCCCGCTCCTCGCGGAAGCGCCGGCAGGCATTCACCGCGCCTGGAAACAGGTTTACGCCATTATGCATGACGCCCCAGATGTCGCACAGCCACACGGCGTAGCCGCCCGCCAGGTCCGCTATGGAAGATAATACAGGTATGTCATGCTGCGCCGTGGTCATGGGCGCGTGGTTAGAGGCCCCGGCCCCGCGGGTCAATCCGCGATTGATACATTGAGTACGGACCCTAGTGCGTATCACCGATAAGCCTGTCCCCGCGAAGGCGGGGATGGGAACCGGTTATCGGAAAAATGATACGCATAAACAAAGCCAAGATCGCGGTTTTGATTCCATCAAAACATGAAGCGATCTAGGCGGCGGCCTCTTCATCGCCAGTGCCGAATATCTCGGGCCTGACGGGTCTCGGCTCGGAGAACAGGAAGCCCTGCCCAAGCTTCACACTGAAGTCCAGCACACTCGCCAAATCGCGTTCTTCTTCGATCTTTGAGACAATCAGCTGGATGCCAAAGCGCTCCAGATAGCTGCGCATGTCGGCGGCATGAATTTGCGCGTTGGCCTGGCTCATACCACGCAGCAATAAATCCGCATCGATCTTCATGAAATGAAACCCGCGATCCTGCATCGCCTGATAGTCGAGATCGAGATTCGTAACCTGATCCATGGAAAAGCGAAATCCTAAGGAGGCGAGCGCGGACAGGCTTTCCTTTTCGACCGCACCGCAATGCTCGATCATGGTTTGAGAGAATTCAAAATACATGCTTTCGGTCAACGCCAGGTTCTGTTCCATAAAGGAAATGAACTCGGGGAAAAATTCCGGATCGAGAAGGGAGTGGGCCGAGATATTGCAGAACACGCCGCGCGCGCTGCTGCGCTGGGCCAGTCTGCGCAAAACCTGAACGCTGCGATACAGCATGACATTGTCGATCACCGACATGATGCCGGCGGATTCAGCAAGGCTGAGATAATCCTTCGGCAGCAGAAGTTTGCCCGATTCGTTGCGTAACCGCGTCAGCGCCTCATAGTAGCGCACGCGCCGCTGGGGCAGTGTCATGATCGGTTGCAGAAAGAGTTCAATCCGGTTGCTTTCGATCGACTGGCGCAGTTCGTTGATCAGCGGCAACTCATCGATCACCGGTTCAAGCGTCGCGGGCTCTTGCTCCGCCTCTTCCCCGGCGGGCTGTATATGCAAAGCCCTGTCGGCTGTTTCTAGCGCCTCGCGCTCCTCCGGCGCCGACGGCGCATCGTCCGCCGCCAGCACTGCCGGATCGTCATTTCCGGGCGCCGGCAAGTCCTGTCTTTGCTGGCCTTGAAGCGCGGCCCGCTTCGAGCTGGCGACATTTTCCGCCAACTGCTTGACCAGCGTCTCAAGCATCTTGAGCTCCGCCGTCAGATGCTCATAGCGTTCCTTCGACTCGATTTGAAGCTGGCTCCGGAGGGCATCCTGCCGGGCATCTATGCGTTCCACCTCCGCGGCCAGGCGTTTGATCCGCGAGGGTTCGATATTCGATCGATCACGATGAATCTGCGATATCTCACGGTTCAGCTGATCGATGTGCTCCACCATCTGGTCGAACTGCTGAAGCCGTTCCGCCATGCCGTCAAACTGCTCAAATTTCTCTGACAATTGAGCGATACGGTCACCATTTTCGGGTGATCTCTGCACGCCGTGGACCGCCGCCTCGAGCTGGGCGAGCCTCTCCACCGCCTGCGCCGCGCGCCGGGAACTGACATAGGCGGCCTGCGCGCATATCATGACGAGAAACAGCGCCACCCCGGCGATGAGTGAGGAAACCAGCCCGAACCCGCCCTGCACGAACAGCCCGGCGGAAAATGCCGTCGCGGACAGTGCCATGGCAAAGGGTACGGCAATCTCAAGGACTGCGCGTTGAAAGCGGCTTGAACGTCTGGCGCTCTGCGATTCTGGCATACAGGTCGAATCAGTTAGTGGCCTACTCTCTGATCCTCCATGACTCCTCCACCCAGGGCAACACGCATTTTACTAATTCGTCCACAGACCGGCGGGAGGGGCCGGCGCCAGCGCGCATCCTCACACCACTTCACGGCGTTGTGTGTAAACGTGACGTGGACTGACGAATTCAAACGCGTATCCTGCGACATTCCGACGCGTATGCGATTTTCACGCACCGCCGGGCTATGTTTTTAGGCTGGGTTTATGTCTCTAGGAGGTTTATTGCATGTCGATTTATCGTAAATTGTTTGGTGCTGGTATCACGGCCGCAGCCGCCGGTGTCATCGCCGTTGGTCTTACCGCGGGCGTCGCCCATGGTCAGACGATGAAACCGTGCTGCGACGATACCAGTGTCAACTATTCGAAGGATCTCTGGTCTGCACTTGCAAAGGCCGGACTGGCCGGCTCCGCAGCCAGGGCGGATACACCCTATAAGGGCCAGGCCCCGCATGGTGCGATCCTTGAGACCCTTCAATCCGAAGTCGCTGTTGGCGATCACAAGGGCAAGGTCATTGTGAAGCGCAACTATGGCGGCAAGGGCGTCAGCGTGGATGCCGTCAAGGGCGACCGCACCAAATTTATCAAGGCCGTGACCGTGATGTACAAGCGTGAAGCGGGCTACGACAAGGACAATAATAACTGGTTCTGGGCCAAGTACAAACCCGACGGATCGCTGTTCACCAACCCGAAGGGCATGATGCTCGCCGGACGTGTGATGAAGGGAGCCGACAAGGGTTGCATCGCCTGCCACGCGGCGGTCAAAGACAAAGACTATATTTATGGCAAGCAGAACTAGTGCGTATCACCGATAAGCATGTCCCCGCGAAGGCGGGGATAGAACCCGGTTATCGGAAAAATGATACGCATAAACAAAGAGCTGGATCGCGGTTTTGATTCCACCAAAACATGAAGCGATCCAGGTTCTGGCCCTGAAATGCATTTGAGAAGAGGGCGGGGATCAATGATCTCCGCCCTTTTTGCCGCGCGGATTCCGGACGCCTGCGCCTGTTTACCCTGGCGGCTATGCTGCGGCGCACATGCTTGACAATCAGACCGTCCAGCCTTATTTCCTCATCTGACTGTTAGCACTCGTGGTATGAGAGTGCTAACAGAGGCCGTTCCGCCGTGAATGCGGGGGGACATTCCTTTGATACAACAGTAGTAAATTGGAGAGACTACCCATGAAGTTTCGTCCACTCCATGATCGCGTCGTTGTCCGGCGCATCGATGAAGATCAGAAAACCGCAGGCGGGATCATCATCCCCGATACGGCTGCGGAAAAGCCGCAAACCGGCGAAATTATCGCTGTTGGCCCCGGCGCCAGGGGCGAAGATGGCAAGATTGTGCCGCTGGACGTCAAATCGGGCGACAAGGTTCTGTTCGGCAAATGGTCGGGTACCGAAGTCAAACTCGATGGCGACGATCTGCTCATCATGAAAGAGTCAGACATTATGGGTGTGCTCCAGTAGCGAGCTGCGCTGGACAATGCTGGCGCCAGAGCCGCCGGCCCCCTTCCCCATCAGAAATAGAATTCGCGATTAGTTAGGAGTCAGAAATGGCTGCAAAAGAAGTTAAATTTTCAACGGACGCCCGCGACAGAATAATGCGCGGCGTCGATATCCTGGCCAATGCGGTCAAGATCACGCTTGGCCCCAAGGGCCGCAACGTCATTCTCGAGAAATCCTTCGGCGCCCCGCGCTCGACCAAGGACGGCGTAACCGTCGCCAAGGAAATCGAGCTTGAGGACAGGTTCGAGAACATGGGTGCGCAGATGCTGCGCGAGGTGGCGTCCAAGACCAATGATTTAGCCGGTGACGGCACGACGACAGCCACGCTGCTGGCCCAGGCGATCATCCGTGAAGGCCTCAAGGCCGTTGCGGCGGGCATGAACCCGATGGACCTCAAGCGCGGCATCGACAAGGCCGCCGCCGAAGTGGTCAAGGACATCGTGAACAAAGCCAAGAAGGTCAGCTCTTCGGAAGAAATCGAGCAGATCGGCACCATTTCCGCCAATGGCGATGAGATCATCGGCCAGAAGATCGCCGAGGCGATGCAGAAGGTCGGCAATGAAGGCGTCATCACGGTCGAGGAATCCAAAGCGCTTGAGTTCGAGCTGGATATCGTGGAAGGCATGCAGTTCGACCGCGGCTATCTCTCGCCCTACTTCATCACCAACGCGGAGAAGATGATTTGCGAGCTTGAGGATCCTTTTATCCTCATTCACGAATCCAAGCTTTCGAACCTGCAGGCCATGCTCCCCATCCTTGAGACGGTGGTTCAGTCCGGCAAGCCGTTGCTGATCATCGCCGAAGACGTTGAAGGCGAGGCGCTGGCCACGCTGGTCGTCAACAAGCTGCGCGGCGGCCTGAAGATCGCCGCGGTCAAGGCGCCGGGCTTCGGCGACCGCCGCAAGGCCATGTTGCAGGACATTGCGATCCTGACGGGCGGCCAGGTCATATCCGAGGATCTCGGCATCAAGCTCGAGAATGTGACCATCGACATGCTGGGCACCGCCAAGCGCATCTCGATCACCAAGGACGACACCACCGTCGTCGACGGCGCCGGCAAGAAGAAAGACATCGAAGCCCGCGTTGGCCAGATCAAGGCGCAGATCGAGGAAACCAGCTCCGACTATGACAAAGAGAAGCTGCAGGAACGGATGGCGAAACTCGCCGGCGGTGTTGCGGTCATCAGGGTCGGCGGCGCGACCGAGATCGAGGTGAAGGAGCGCAAGGACCGCGTCGACGACGCGCTGAACGCCACCCGCGCCGCGGTCGAGGAAGGCATTGTGCCTGGCGGCGGCGTGGCGCTGCTGCGCGCGTCCAGGTTCATCGACGTGAAGGGCGACAATGACGACCAGAACGCCGGCGTCAATATCGTCCGCCGCGCGCTTCAGGCGCCGATCCGCCAGATCGCCGAAAATGCCGGGACGGAAGGCTCGATCGTCGTCGGAAGAATCACCGACAAGAACAAGGCCAACTACGGCTATGACGCCCAGAACGACGAATATGGCGATCTGGTCGAAAAGGGCATCATCGACCCGGCCAAGGTGGTTCGCACCGCGTTGCAGGATGCAGCTTCCGTCGCCGGCCTGCTGGTCACGACCGAAGCCGGCGTTGCCGAGGCCCCCAGGAAAGACGAGCCGGCAATGCCGAGCGGCGACATGGGCGGCATGGGCGGCATGGGCGGTATGGGCGGCATGATGTAAGCCACCCCTTACTGTTCTTGCAAAGATACGAGAGGCCGCTCCGGGAAAACCGGGGCGGCCTTTTTTTGCGGGACGACCCGCTCCCCGATTAGCGCGCGCGCCTTTCAAAAATGAGGCCTTTTGGCCGCCGGCATTGGAAAACCTTGCCGATCAACCACATCTGTGCGAAAAAGCTCACGTCATCAAGAGAAGGGCTGGCGCCCTCGCCAACCTGCCGATCCGCGGCAAGGTGGTATCCGTTACTTACGGGATGTGGCTGGTGAACCGAACGCATTGATCGGGGCCCGGCAATCCAAGCGGAAATCGAACGCCAGTCCTCCTCGGCACACCGCTGAAGGAGGATTTTTTATGTCACGGCAACAGTCGAATATCGCGCAAGCCGTCCGGATTCCCACTGGAGGGCACGCTGATCGGGGCACCGGTGCTACGCTCCCTCAAAGCGACCTCACCCTCGACCTCGCAATCATAGAGGCAGGACTGCGATTGAAGGTCCTCCCGCTTCGCGACGCCATTGCCAGAGGCCGCAAACTGAGTTTCAGCGAAGTGGAAAGACGCGCGCGCCGGCTCGCGTTTTTTGCTCTTTGCGGAAATGCGCGCCTCAGCATTGTCGACGTCGGACTGTTCGCCGATGCCGTCGCACGGCGTCCCGATGTTGCGCAGCGGTTGTGGCGCGCCCTGCATCCAACCGCGCGGCGTTAGTGATGAATATGCCGGTGGAGTGGCAGCGCGTTTGCATATCATTTACCAGCATAGCCCAGGAACATTGTGAAAAACCCCGGTTTTCCGCAATATCTTACGGTAAACATCCTATCTCCGTATAGGGAGGGAGTGTCCCAGAATGGGGACGGACGTATCAGTTAAGCACTTGATGACCGGCCACCAATAAGCTGCAAAGCGGGGAACAGAGACTTTTGATGCCTCCAACCAGCCAGACCATGGCGAACAAGAACCAACCTCTGACGCTTGAGGTCCACACCGATCTCAATGAGGTCCGGGAATCATGGCTCGAATTTGAGCGCGGCGCCAAAGGGGGCCCGCATGATACCTGGGAGTGGGCCGATATCTGGTCGCGGACGGTTGGCAGGTTCGCCGCGCCCCTGATCGCCATCGGCAGGAATGCTTCAGGCGACATCGTTTTCCTGCTGCCTCTGACCATCAGAAAACATTTGGGCTGCAATGTGCTCGAGTGGCTTGGCGCGGACCAGGGCAACTATGCGTCCGGCCTGTTTCACCCCGCGGCCTGGTCGGACAGGTCCCTGCCCCGGGGGAAGGAATTGCTGGCGCTCGTGCTGGACGCCCTGCCCCGCGTCGATGCGGTTCATCTGGACAAGCAGCCCTGCGAGATTGAAAAAGGATTTAATCCGCTCGCCGGCCTGCCGGGCGTAGTGGCGGCGAGCGCCGGGCATGCATTTCAGATTAATACGGATCGGAAAACGCCTGCGCGGAACCAGATCAGCTCCAGGTTCCGGCGGTCACTGCGCCGCGGCGAACGCCGGCTTGCGGAAAAAGGCAGGCTTGAATTCAAGGTCATGGAACGCGCGCCGGACCAGCTGGATGCAATTGACAACATGATCCGCGAAAAACGCGAATGGTTCGCGGAAATGGGCATTTCCGACTTCTTCGCCCGCCGCAACATGCGCGAGTTCTTTCAGGCCCTTGTCCAGCTCCCCGGGAATCGCGCGGGCCTGACTGCACGGATTTACGAGTTGCGCGTCGGCGGGAAGGCTGTCGCAATCAATCTCGGCGTCATCCACCAGAATGTTTTTTACGGCCTGATCGCGTCGACAGCCCGCAACCCGCTTCGCCGTTTCGGTCCCGGGAGCATTCTGTTCCTTCGCATCGTGGAACATCTGGCGAGTGAAGGCATCGAGAAGGTCGATTGCGGCGCCGGCGAAGACAAGAACAAGCGGCGCTGGTGTACCGAGAAGCGTATTCGCCGGCACGCCATCGTTCCGGTCACCGCCAAGGGACGCCTGTATGCGGCGATCCTTAAAGCGGCGCTTCTCGCCAAGCTGCAAATCAAACAGTCGCCGAAGCTGTGGAGCCTGACGAAACGTCTGCGCAGGTGGAGGCCCGTTCCCGGCGCGTCCAGGGCGCTGGCGCCGGCGGCCTCACCGGCCGGCCGTCTCCAGGCGTGAGACAATCTCATCCATCTCGGCCTGATTGCCTTTCGACCAGGGCGCGGTTTTCGATCTGGCCAGCATGGCCTGGCTTTTCAGTATAAGACCGTCATCGAGCACCCTGAGGTGATTGGCCTTCAGCGTGGTTCCGGTCGAGGTAATGTCGACAATGATTTCCGCCGTGCCGGCCGCCACCGTCCCTTCGGTTGCCCCCAGGCTCTCGACGATCCGGTAACCGGTCACGCCTTTTTGCGAAAAGAAGCGGCGGGTGAGATTCAGATATTTGGTCGCCACGCGCAACCGGCGTCCATGCTCGCGGAAAAAGACGGCGGCGACCTCTTCGAGGTCTCCCATCTTTGAGACATCAAGCCAGCATTCGGGCACGGCCACGACCACATCCGCGCGGCCAAACCCAAGGGGTCTGACCAGTTCGATGCGCGTTGCCCCGTCGCGTCCCGATTCCGCGATCAGGTCTTCCCCGGTAATGCCCGCATGGACGCGGCCCAGATTGAGTTGCCGCGCGATTTCAGCGGCTGAGAGGAAGGCGATCTCCACCCCCGGCCTGCCCGTGATTTCACCACGGTAGCCGCGCTCGTGACCAATTTTGCGGATCGGCATTCCGGCGTTTGCGAACAGTTCGCCGGCGCGCTCCATCAGCCGTCCCTTGGAGGGCAGCGCCAGACGCAGGAGATTATCATTCATGACGCGCCTCCCTGCACTGCGCTGAGCAGCCGCTCGGTGTGGATCGCCGACCCGACGGCCGGAATTTCCTTCGGCGCGCCCAGGCTTTTGAGAAGATCGTCATACCGCCCGCCGCCCGCGATCTGGCCCGCCCGGCCCGGCCCGGGAATTTCAATCTGGAAAACGTGACCGGTATAATATTCAAGGTCGCGCCCGAACTCGGCGCTGAATGTCACATTCGCCATGTCCACCTCGAACTCGCCCAGCCGGTCCAGACGGGTGTGCGCGATTCCCAAGGGCGTGCCCAGATCAAGCCCGGCGGCGCCTGTCAAATCCGCGATGCGCGCCAGGGACTCAAGCGGCGGGCCTGAAATGGACAGATAGGACTCGATGAGATTGACGGTTCCGCGCGGCAGCGGCGGCTGGCGGGCATCCGCAGCAAGGTCCAGAAGGCGCGCCGTAATTTCGCGCAAGGTCCTCACGCCATCGGGCGGGATGCCTTCCCTCTCGAGATGCGCGCAAACCTGCGCTTCCGCGCTGCCCGTATCTTCCAGATCGAGCCCGGCAAGGAGTATGGCCCCGGCAGGGCCGGCCGGGTCAGCGGGAGACGCCGCCAGTTTCCTCAGCAGATCGCGGAACACGCTCGGGCGCCAGAACACATTATGCAGCCGCAACCGCCAGCGCCCGGGGATATCCAGCGCCCCGATAAAAGCCTTGAACAGGCCGAGATCGCCGATCCGCAGCTTGAAATCGCGCAATCCGGCGGAGCGAACGGCCTCGACCGCAAGGCCCGTCACTTCGGCTTCGGATCGCTCGCGGTCCGCGCCGCCGATATATTCGATGCCGGCCTGGCGGAACTCGCGCGGGCGCGCCGCGTCGCCGCCCCCCGGCTGATAGCGGAACACCGGGCCGTTATAGCAAAGCCGCGCTTCTTTATCGCCCAGAGGATTACGCGCCAGATAAACCCGGCAGGCCGGCAACGTCACGTCCGGGCGCAGGCACAGCTCCTCGCCATCCAGATCGGTGAACACATAGGTGCGCCCGCGGATGCTCTCGCCCATGCGGTCGAGAAACAGATCGGCGGGCTGGAGAAAAGCGGGCGCCACAAGCTCATAGCCGCGCCCCTGAAAGAGCTTGGTCAGGGCGTTGGCCTGGGCCTGCAGGGCCTCAAAACTGACGACGGGTTCGGCAGACATGGTTCAGGAGTGCCTTGCGAGAACGTCTTTTACCGCCTCGACCAGCTTGTCTTCGGAAACCGCGAACTGGGCCGGGCGCTCGGCGCGCCATTCTTCGTTGGACGCGATGGAGGCGGCCGCCTTTGCCCCCTCGATCAGATCCTTGATCTGGACCTCGCCTTTTTCCTTTTCATCCGGCCCCTGAATCACGACGCAAGGGCTGCCGCGCTGGTCGGCATATTTGAACTGCTGCCCCATCTTGCCATTGCCGAGGTAAAGCTCGGCGCGGATACCGGCATTGCGCAGCGTCGTCACCAGCCCCTGATAGTCGGCAATCTGCTTCTTGTCGAAGACGGCCACGACGACGGGGCCTTGCAGTTGGGCGGCCTCCAGCTTGCCGAGCGCGTTCAGCGCCGCATAGAGCCGCGACACGCCGATGGAAAAGCCGGTGGCCGGAATAGGCTGCCCCCTGAAGCGCGCCACCAGCCCGTCATAACGCCCGCCGCCGCCGACGGAGCCGAAGCGGACCGGGCAGCCTTTTTCGTCCTTGGTTTCGAAGGTGAGTTCCG
>BDTT01000021.1 GCA_002897995.1 bacterium BMS3Bbin10
ATGATCCTGACCCCGGGACAAAGAGGCGATGTCACCCAGGCCGAGGCCCTGCTTGAAGGCCTGCGGGCCAATCACGTGCTGGCCGATAAAGCCTATGACAGCAATGCGTTACGTAAAATCATCATGGACATGGGCGCGCAGGCCGTCATCCCCTGCAACCCGACGCGCAAAAAACCCATCGCCTATGATTTTGAAATCTACAAAGCGCGCAACGCCATCGAGCGCTGCTTCAACAAGCTCAAACATTTCCGCCGCATCGCAACCCGATATGACAGACGCGCCATCTATTTCCTCTCATTCATACAACTCGCATCCGCCATGTTATGGATGAGATGAATGTCGATTCAGCCTAGAGGCCCGACAAAACCCGTTCCAGCCGGGTGCGGACCTCCCTCGCCATTTCGGTCAAACCCGGATTTCCGATCGCTTCCATGGGGCCAAGCGGATCCATGGCGACGACCTCGACCTGACCGCCGTCATGTTCCTGAACGATAACATTGCAGGGAAGCAGGACCCCGACCTTGTCTTCATGCATCAGCGCCTGGTGCGCGAGTTTCGGATTGCAGGCGCCGAGGATGCGGTATTTCCTGAAGTCGACATCGATTTTCTTCTTCAGCGTTTCCTTGACGTCGATCTCGGTCAGAATACCGAACCCCTCGTCTTTCAGGCGCGCGGTCACCGCATCAATTGCCTCGTCGAAACCCAGATCAACCGATTTGGCCATATAATAGTCCATGTGCGTTCCTTTCCGCTGTTGAACCCCCCGATCCTTACAACTCGCCCCCGGCGCCGGCTTCCACGATGCTTTCGATCGCCCTCGCGCGCAGTTCCCTGGAGATGCGGTTGGGGTTCTGGCCGGTATCCAGCCAGCGCACGTCCCGGTCCAGGGTTGTTATTCAAATCCTCTAACTGTTTGCGCCACCAAAACTCATAGCCGCGCCACGGCTCGAGGCCGGTCCCTCTTGGCGGGTCCGAAATCAATTCAGCACGTGATCGCTATCGGGCGGGCAGAGACGATATCCCTGTCGCATCGCCGCCCGGGCGAATGCTCCGGTGCTTCCAGCAGCCCGGAACACCAGGATCGGCCGATCGGTCCGGCTGGCGCTGATTGCCCATGAGCTAACCGTTAATTATATTCATATGTTCGTATGTTTGCAATATTTAATCACGGGCGTCCGGCCGATGCCGGTCGCCGTCTCGGGCGCGGGCCCCCGCAACCGTAAATGTCCGCAAACCCTAGGTCTTGTCGCCGCAATACAGGCTGTGGATCAGCGCGACGATCTTTCGCGCTTCCTCGGAGCCGAGGGTGTAATAGATCGTGCGGCCATCGCGGCGCGCATGGACCAGCCCGTCGAAGCGCAAACGGGCGAGTTGTTGCGACACGCTCGGCTGGCGCAGCTTCATCAACTGCTCAAGCTCGCTGACCGATTTCTCTCCCTCGAACAGGAGACAGAGAATCATCAGACGGGTCTCATGCGCGAGCGCCTTGAGAAGGTCCGCCGCGGCGCGGGCATGCTTGCCCATGTCTTCCATATTGCCGTCTTCGAGGACGTCCATTGTCGTCGTCATTTCTTTTTTTCCTTGCCTTGTCCCGGGCGCGCCGCGAGCGCCGCGCTCTCCCGATGCTCGCCCGGCAGGCGTTTCAGAATCCGGTCCAGCAGGCCCCAGAAATGGTCCTCGCCCGGATACCCCAGTATCCGCCCCACTTCCGCGCCATTCTCCATGAGCACGAATGTCGGCGTGAAAACAATGCGTTTCACGCCGCGCAGATCAGCCGGGCGCTGGCTATGGATATCGACCCTGCGGACCGGCGCCCGCTTGCCTTCATCCGTCTTGTCGTAGACGACGCCGACCTCTTCCTCCCAGGCCTCGCACCATTCGCAAAAGGCCTGTTCGAACATGACCAGCTCCGCCGGCCTCGCCGCCGCCGCGGCGCCAACGAGCAGCGCCAGGGCCAGAGCCAGGCGGAAAATGAGCGAAACTCCGCGTCCCGAAACCATCGCCAATACATAACGCAATTTGAATATATAAACAATGCCGGGGAAAAAACGGGCACGGAAATGTTCCCGCGCCCGCCAGTTTGTTCAAGGCCTTTGCGGCCTTTGGGAGGAACCGGTTTACCGGGTCTTCTCGACCCCGCCCGCCGTAATGGCCGACGTGGCGTCCGCGAACTGCTTCATTCGGATCGGAGGCGACCAACAGGCGGAAAGGCCTGCGATGTGATTTTTCGGCGCTTGTTGAAGGGGTTAGTGCGTATCACCGAGAACCGGTTTCCACTTGCCGGTGATACGCGCTAGCTGAACAGCACCGGGCATTCGCGGCGGCATTTGTTGCGGGCGATGATGTAGATCAGATGCAGTGTCGCCAGCCCCGCCAACAGGCAGAAAAACGAGATATAGGCGTATCTGAGGAAAAGAATGTCGACAACGACAACGCCGATCAGTGTCAGGCCGAAATATTTGACATGCCGGTAGCGCGACAGCAGCGGCGGCAGGATGATCAGCGCCAGATAGAGGCTGTTCGTCATCCAGCGCGGCATCATGAAATCAAGCAGCATGGTGCCCTCATAGGCCAGCGAGCCGCGGTTGATGGAAACGTCGATCCAGTCCGGGTTGATCAGATGCGGCACATAGAGCGTCAGCCCGAAACCCAGCCCGATCAGCGAAAAGGCGAGAAACAGGTGTTTTCGCCGGCTTTCGGGCGGCTCCAGCACATAAACCGACAAGGGAATCCAGAAAGGCCACATGAACCAGGTGAAAAAGATAAACCCAAGCGCGCTCACGAGAACGGTCAGCGGATCGCCTGCGGTCATGCCGGACCAGACAAAACCTTCAGTAAACTGCTGCATGCCGGCGAAGACCGGCATGACGGCCACGGGCAGGTATTTCTTGTTGGTGGTCCAGGCCTTGTGGCTGGCATAGCCCCCGCCCGCCAGCAGTAAACCGCTGGCCGCAAAGCTGACCGATTCGGAAAAACACATGACGCACCCTTTCGGATTTGTGCGTAAAGAAATCTACCGCCCGATGTTAACGCAAAATGGCGGGCCCTACGCGTTACTGGGGCCGGGAATTACTGACCTCGTGCAATTCTGTCCGGCGGGAAAGCCCGCCGTTATTCTGAGTTTGCGGAGACCGCGAGGAGAGTTGCGGAGGGAGGATCATATGTGCCGCCAATGGGCTGGGATGATTGGCGTTCGATCGCCGGACCCTGAAGCGGACGCCCGGTTAAACCGGTAAGTCATTGAAAACCCTGGTGGAGCCGATCGGGATCGAACCGACGACCTCCACGTTGCGAACGTGGCGCTCTCCCAACTGAGCTACGGCCCCAGGGTTCTGGCGTTGCTGACGCCATTTAGTGTGGGGTCTCATTGGCTGTCAAGGACGCGGGAGAATTGTCCGCTAACTCTTGCAGCCGTGCCGCAGGACCGTTACACCATGCCACTCGCGGAACAATACGGGGCCGGCGCAAAATGATTCCCTTGATCCAATTCGTCGTAATGGTCGTCGAGCTTTATATCTGGGTGATCATCGCCAGCGCGGTGCTCAGCTGGCTGATCGCTTTTAATGTGCTCAACACGCAAAATCGTTTCGTCTATACGCTGGGCGACATGCTGAACCGGCTGACCGAACCGGCGCTCAGGCCCCTGCGCCAGATCGTTCCCGATCTGGGCGGGATCGACATCTCGCCGGTGATCCTTATTCTCGGTCTGATTTTCATCAAGAATGTCGTCCTCATCGGGTGGCTCGCACCCATGTTCATGTGAGCCTTGAGTATGGGCGTTTCGGCCGACCAGATTTGCCGCCGCTCCCGCGACGGCATCGTTCTGACCGTGCGGCTGACGCCAAAGTCGTCATGCGATGAAATTTCCGGCGCCGGCAAGTATAACGACACGGGCGTTCTCAGGGCGAAGGTGCGCGCAGCCCCCGGCAAGGGCAAGGCCAATTCGGCGCTGGAAAAGCTCATCGCCAAATGGCTCCGCGTGCCGGGGTCGTCGGTACGCCTCGCGTCGGGGGGAAAATCAAGACAGAAATCAGTCGAGGTTCACGGCGATCCCTCGGACCTGTTGAGTCTGGTCGAGGCTCGTCTGGCCGGTTCGGAACAAACCTGAACAAGAAGAATAAAAAGAGGAAAAAATGGCGGACGCGAAGATCATTGACGGCAAGGCCCTGGCGCTCGAGGTTCGCGCGCAGGTGGCGCAAGGGGTTGCGGCCCTGAAGGAGAGCCACGGCGTCACCCCGGGCCTTGCGGTGGTGCTGGTGGGGGAAGACCCGGCGAGCAGCGTCTATGTGCGCAACAAGGGGAAGCAGACCGCCGCCGCCGGCATGGCGTCATTCGAGCACAGGCTGGGCGCCGATACGGCGCAAGCGGACGTGCTCTCGCTTGTTGAGAAGCTCAACGCGGACCCGAAGGTGCACGGTATCCTCGTGCAGCTGCCGCTGCCCGGTCAGATCGATGCGGACGCGGTCATCCAGGCCATCGACCCGGCCAAGGACGTGGACGGTTTTCACGCCATCAACGCCGGAAGGCTGATGATCGGGCTGCCGGCGCTCGTGCCCTGCACGCCGGTGGGCTGTATCCTGCTGGCCAGGAAGGCGCTGGGGGACCTGACGGGCGCGCATGCGGTCGTGGTGGGGCGCTCCAACATTGTCGGCAAGCCCGTCGCCCAGCTCCTGCTGCGGGAAAACTGCACCGTCACCATCTGCCATTCGCGCACCCGCGATCTCCCCGCGGTCACATCTCAAGGAGATATTCTGATCGCCGCGGTCGGCCGCCCCGAAATGGTGAAGGGCGGCTGGATCAGGCCCGGCGCCTGCGTCATCGATGTGGGGATCAACCGCATCGAGGGCGAGGGCGGAAAATCGAAGCTCGTGGGCGATGTCGATTTCGCCGAGGCGGTCAAGGTCGCCGGTTCCATCACGCCGGTGCCCGGCGGCGTCGGACCCATGACCATCGCCTGCCTGCTGCGCAACACGCTGCGCGCCGCGCGCGCCATCGAAGGGCTCGATGAGGAGTAGCGCGTATTATTGCTGGTTCTGAACTCGCGGCCTCATCCTGAGGAGCGGCGGAGCCGCGTCTCGAAGCCTCATCCTGAGGAGCGCCTGAAAGGCGCGTCTCGAAGCCTCATCCTGAGGAGCGCCTGAAAGGCGCGTCTCGAAGCCTCATCCTGAGGAGCGCCTGAAAGGCGCGTCTCGAAGCCTCATCCTGAGGAGCGCCTGAAAGGCGCGTCTCGAAGGATGCGCGGATCGGTCAAAGCTAGTTGCGGACGCTGTTGTCAGCTCACGGGGCTGCCGGGCTATTCCGCACCCTCGACGATGAGCAGATCCGTATCGGCGTATTTGTTGCGCAGCTCCAGCGCGGGCGCGTATTCGGCTGAACCATAGCATTCGAGCGCCCGCGCATAGCTTTCAAATTCGATCACCACATGGCGGTCGCGCGACTGGCCTTCGCGAACCTCCGCAGCACCGCCGCGCACGAGAAACCTTGCGCCGTATTTCTCCATCGCCGGGGCCGTCGCGGCCACATATTCAGGGTAATTTTCCATGTCATTCACGCTTACATGGACGATCCAGTAGCCTTTGGGCATTGTTCTCACCTTTGTTCTTGAATAATTGCTTGGACGTGTCGTTCAGGGCGCTTCGGGCCGCCCGTCAGTCGATCGCCCGCTAGTTGAAAATGGTTGCTCTGGGATAGGTGGCAAGTTAGTGACAGCTGTGGATAGTTTCCTGTGCGCAACTCCAGTTCGCTCTAAGCAACAATTTGCAACAATGAGTTCAATCGGCATTATGGGCCCGAACCTGCGACACTGCAGCTTGTTGTTGTTTTTCGTTTCTAAAAATAGAATCTCATTCTAAAAAGGCACAGGTATTTGAATCCTATTTGCGTGCTTTTTTATAATGAAATTCCATGATCATGATAATGTAGATATACATTTCTAAGTTTGTGTAGACAAATGCCGTTTCAGGCATAGTCGGCAGACTGAGGGGAGCGGGATGACTTTGGCCGCACGAGCAGCACATGAGTTCACATCGATGCCGTTAGCTAAAGAGAGTAGGCTTTCCAAGAAATCGATACCCACATGCGAGCGCCTCATATTCGCACTCGATACACCCGATATTGACGAAGCCAAACGGTTGGTGGGCCTGCTCGGCGATGCTGTGCATTTTTACAAACTTGGCCTGGAGCTTTTCATGGCCGGGGGGTATTTTGAGCTACTTGACTGGCTAAACGAGCGGGACAAGAAATCATTCATTGATCTGAAATTTTTTGACGTACCACAAACGGTTGCCTCTGCGGTGCGTCAGCTCAAAGGAAAGAAAGCCGACTTCGTCACCGTACACGGAAATAACGCAATTTTGGAAGCCGCGTGTAAAGAGAAAAACGGCCTTAAAATTCTTGCGGTTACAGTTCTAACAAGCCTGGATGATGCGGATATGCGAGACCTCGGATTTCAGGTCGACGCGAAAGAACTCGTGCTGTCTAGAGCTCGCCGCGCGCTGGAAATCGGCTGTGACGGTGTGATCTCATCCGGACTGGAGGCAGAGGACCTTCGAGATCAACTTGGGGAGCAATTCCTTATTGTCGTGCCGGGCATCAGGCCTGTGGCGAATGTTGATGACCAGAAAAGAACTGTCGACGTTGAAGAGGCATTCCAAAGAGGGGCTGACTATATTGTAGTTGGCCGTCCAATAAAAAATGCCTCCGACCCCGCCAAAGCGGCGCGCGATATACAAGCGCGTATGGATCGCGTTTTTGAGAGTTAGCCTTCACTCGCCGATCCCGCCGAAGAACTCCTTCACGCGGGCGAAGAAGCTGGAGGATTCAGGGCTGGTCGAGTCCGAGGACGCCTTGTCGAATTCCCTCAATATGTCCTTCTGCTTGCGCGTCAGGTTCCTCGGCGTTTCAACCTCGACCTGGATATACATGTCGCCCACCGCCTTGCTCCGCATGACCGGCATGCCCTTGCCCTTGAGGCGGAACTGACGCCCGGCCTGTGTCCCTTCGAGAATTTTCACGCGGGTGCGCCCGCCATTGACCATCGGCACTTCGATGCGCCCGCCGAGCGCCGCGGTGGTCATGGAAATCGGCACGCGGCAGAAAAGGTCGGCCCCGTCGCGCTGGAAGAATTCATGCGGCCTGATGGTGAGGAAAATATACAGATCGCCCGGCGGGCCGCCGCGCAATCCCGCCTCGCCCTCATTGGCCAGCCGGATGCGGGTGCCGTCCTCGACGCCCGCGGGGATGGTGACCGACAAGGTGCGTTCCTTGGTGACGCGCCCCGACCCGCGGCAGTCGGGGCAGGGGTCTTCGATCATTTCACCGCGGCCCTGGCAGGCCGGGCAGGTTCGCTCGATGGTGAAGAAGCCCTGGGACGCGCGCACCTTGCCGCCGCCGCCGCAGGTGCGGCAGGCGCTGGGGCTGGTGCCCGGTTTCGCGCCGGAGCCGGAACACGTGTTGCAGGTAATGCTCGAAGGCACGCGGATCTGCGCGCTCTTGCCTTCATAGGCCTCGCGCAGCGAGACCTCCAGATTGTAGCGAAGATCGGCGCCGCGCTCGCGCATGGTGCGCGGACCGCCGCGGCGCGAACCCATGAACTCGCCGAACAAATCGTCGAATATCTCCGACATGGAGGCGGAAAAATCACCGCTGAACCCCTGCGGGCCGCCGCGCTCGAAGGCGGCATGGCCGAACTGGTCGTATGCGGCGCGCCGTTGCGGGTCCTTCAGCGCCTCATAGGCCTCATTCACTTCCTTGAAGCGATGCTCGGACCTTTCGTCGCCGGGGTTGCGGTCGGGGTGACACTCTTTTGCAAGGTTGCGGAATGCACGCTTGATCGCCGCATCGTCCGCGTCCCGCGCTACGCCGAGCGTCTCGTAATAGTCCTGTTTTGCCATTGCCGTTTGCTTCAGGTGCGAAAATGAGCCTCGCTCCGGGTGCGGTGCGCATTCCGGAGCGCGAGGCTCATTGCCGCTCGCTCAATTGGGTTCACGCGGATTTCTTGGAATCCTCGTCGTCTTTGCCGTCCTTGCCGTCCTTGTCGTCTTTCACTTCCTCGAAGTCCGCGTCGACCACGTCGTCTCCGGCGTCGCCAGCTGAATCGCCGGCTTCGCCGCCGGCCCCGGCTTCGGCCTGCGCCGCCTGATACATGGCCTCGCCGAGCTTCATGGAGGCCTGCGCGAGCACATCGAGCTTCTGCTTGACGGTCTCGGTGTCGTCGCCCTCGAGCGCGGTCTTCAACTCCGAAGCCGCCTCCTCGACGGTGCTCTTGTCGCTGTCGGAAATCTTGTCTCCAAGGTCCTCCAGCGTCTTTTCGGTGGAGTTGAGCAGCGCCTCGCCCTGATTCCTGATCTCGACCGCTTCGCGCCGCGCCTTGTCCTCTTCGGCATGGGCCTCGGCGTCCTTGACCATCTGTTCGATGTCAGCGTCGGAAAGACCGCCCGAAGCCTGGATGCGGATCGACTGCTCCTTGCCGGTGGCCTTGTCGGTGGCGCTCACATTGACGATGCCGTTGGCGTCGATGTCGAAGGTGACGTCGATCTGGGGCACGCCTCTGGGGGCCGGCGGGATGCCCATCAGGTCGAACTGGCCGAGCAGCTTGTTGTCGGACGCCATCTCGCGTTCGCCCTGGAACACCCGGATGGTCACCGCGTTCTGACTGTCCTCGGCGGTTGAGAACACCTGGCTCTTCTTGGTCGGGATCGTGGTGTTGCGCTCGATAAGCCTGGAGAACACGCCGCCAAGCGTCTCGATGCCGAGTGACAGCGGGGTCACATCGAGCAGCAGCACGTCTTTCACGTCGCCCTGCAGGACGCCGGCCTGGATGGCGGCGCCAATGGCCACGACTTCATCCGGGTTCACGCCCTTGTGCGGCTCGCGCCCGAAGATGTTTTTCACCGTCTCGATGACCTTGGGCATGCGGGTCATGCCGCCGACGAGAACCACCTCATCGATCTCGGCGGCTTTCAGCCCCGCATCCTTGATCGCGTTCTCGCACGGTTTGATTGTCCGCTTGATCAGGTCTCCGACCAGGCTCTCCAGCTTGGCGCGGGTCAGCTTCATGGTGAGATGCTTCGGCCCGGACTTGTCGGCGGTAATGAATGGCAGATTGATTTCCGTCTGCGCGCTCGAAGACAACTCGATCTTGGCCTTCTCCGCGCCTTCCTTCAGGCGCTGAAGGGCGAGCTTGTCGCCGCGCAGGTCGATGCCCTGCTCTTTCTTGAACTCGTCCGCCAGATAGTCCACCAGGAGCATGTCGAAGTCCTCGCCGCCGAGGAAGGTGTCGCCATTGGTGGACTTCACCTCGAACACGCCATCGCCGATCTCGAGGACCGAAACGTCGAAGGTGCCGCCGCCAAGATCGTAAACGGCGATGGTCTTGCCGTCCTTCTTGTCGAGGCCGTAGGACAGGGCGGCGGCCGTGGGTTCGTTGATGATGCGCAGCACCTCAAGGCCGGCGATCTTGCCCGCATCCTTGGTGGCCTGGCGCTGGGCGTCGTTGAAATAGGCCGGCACGGTGATCACCGCCTGCTCGACCTTCTCGCCGAGATAGCTTTCCGCCGTTTCCTTCATCTTCTGCAAAATGAAAGCGGAGATCTGCGAGGGAGAATATTTTTCGCCCTGGGCTTCGACCCAGGCATCGCCATTGTCCGCTTTCACGATCTTGTAGGAAACGAGTTTCTTGTCCTTCGCCACTGTCGGGTCGGAGTAGCGCCGCCCGATCAGCCGCTTGATGGCGAACAGGGTGTTTTCCGGGTTTGTCACGGCCTGGCGTTTGGCCGGCAGGCCGACGAGACGTTCACCATCGTCGGTGAAGGCGACCATCGAGGGGGTCGTGCGTCCGCCTTCCGCGTTTTCGATCACTTTGGGGGTGGAGCCCTCCATGATCGCGACACAGGAATTCGTGGTGCCGAGGTCGATTCCGATTACTTTTGGCATGACTAAAAAAACCTTCTCTCTGCGGCAGGCTGGCCGGGCCTCATCCGGCACCCGGAAACTCCAGTGTGGGCCTCAAGTCCCACTGAACCAGCCCCCTTATGATTCGATGAACCAATGTTCAGCGGTTATATAGGTGCCGCAGGGTATCCCCGCAAGCTGCGGTGTTGCCCCGCGGAAACTTCAAGCCACGCCTCTTGTGCGGCATAATCGCCTTATGCCAGCGGCCACTTAAGGACAACTGGCGGCAATTGAATGGCGGACCAAGCTTTTTTTGTAGGCTTGTGCGGTTCTTACACATGGCGGTGGGCCAGTTCAACCATGCATTATAGCGAATATCTCGACAGGCGGGCGCAGGAGCGGCTGGCTTGCGAGATTCTCGACGTTATCGCCGCCGCGCCGCTGTTTGTCCCGACGATGCCGCGCAGCGGAAAACCCTTTTCGGTGCGCATGACAAATTGCGGAGAGCTCGGGTGGGTCTCGGACAAAGCCCGTGGCTATCGCTATCAGCCCACGCACCCGCAAACCGGCGCTCCCTGGCCCGCCATGCCGGAAATGTTGCGCGAGCTGTGGGACGAAGTGGCGGGTTGCGCCGCCGCGCCCGAGGCGTGTCTCGTCAACTATTACGGCGCGGGAGCGCGCATGGGCCTGCACCGGGACCGGGATGAAGAGGATTTTTCAGCTCCGCTGGTCTCCGTTTCCCTGGGCGATACCGCGCTGTTCCGTATAGGCGGGC
>BDTT01000022.1 GCA_002897995.1 bacterium BMS3Bbin10
AAAGGAATGAGGAAAACGATCAGACCTACCGTTCCCAGAACGCGTGAGCTCTTGGGTACTTTCCGATGCCAGGTGTGAAGCGAGTCCTGAGTTTGCAGCTCGCTTTCACCAGGATCCTTGCCCGAATGTCCGGTCATTACATTCCACCTTTGTCAACAGGTCCTAGGCCGCGCCCCGTTTTCGCTTTCGTTTTCCCCGAACCGCGTTGGCGTTCATTAGCCTGGACAGGATTTCGTCGCGTTCTCCGAAGGCGATGACCTGCCCGTCGCGCATCATCAGGATCTTGTCGACATATCGCAACAGCGTGGCACGTTGGGTGATGGCCACAACCGTTATCTTGCGTTCGGAGGCATCGGCGATGGTCTTGATCAGCGCCTGAGTACCCTGCTCATCGAGATTTGCATCCGGTTCATCCAGAATGACCAGTTTTGGATCGCCGAAGAACGACCGCGCCAGGGCTATGCGCTGTTTTTGCCCGCCCGACAGCGGGGCGCCATCAATCCCAATGACGGTCTGATAGCCGTTCGGCAGGTTTGAGATCAGCTCTTCAACGCCCGCCAACCGGGCGGCCTCAACAATCTTGCCGTCATCGGCGTCTTCTTTCATGCGCGCGATATTCTGGCTAACGGAACCGGGAAACAGTTCCACATTCTGCGGCTGGTATCCAAGATGGACGCCGAGTTGTTCGCGGTTCCAGTTTCGGATGTCCATACCGTCGAGCCGAACGCATCCGGCGCTGGGCGGTAACCCGCCGACAATCAGTCTCGCCAGCGTCGACTTGCCGGCTGCCGTCGGACCGATGATAGCGACCGACTCTCCCGGCTCAACGGCGAAGCTGATATTCGACAGAATTGGCTCCTGTTGTCCCTGAACATAAAAAGAGAGTTTTTCAACCACCAGCTGGCCCGCCGGGACCGGCAGGGTCAGGGCGTCGTCACTGGCTGGCCAGTCGACAAATTCTTTGAGCCGGGTGTATGCTTGCCATGCAAAGACAGTGTTGCGCCACCCCTCAATGGAACCCTCGACGGGGGCCAGGGCTCTGCCACTGATAATCGAAGCGGCCATCATCATGCCGGCCGTGAGCTGATTGTTGATGACGAGATAGGCGCCCCAACCCAGCAAACCGATCTGTAATACCAACCTGATGAATTTCGATGCCGCGGTGATATATGCGCTTCTGTCACCTGCGACGGCTGATTCATGCAAAGCCAACGCATTGTCTTTGCCCCATAGCGAAACGCTGTCCGCCGTCATGCCGAGGGCATGTACGATCTCGGCATTGCGTATATGATTTTCCGCAGTTGACATCGCGCGGCGCGAATACAATCCCGATTGCCGCAAGGGTTTCGATGTCAGTTTCTGGTTGGCGAGCGCACAGCAGAATAGCAGCACTGCGCCGATCAGGGCCAGTGCGCCGAGCATCGGATGAATGAAATAGACAATCAGCAGATAGACAGGAGAGAGCAATGCGTCGAACATAAGCGGCACGACAGGGCCGGTAACAAATGAGCGCAATTGATTGATATCCCGCAGCCCCTGCAGGTTACCGTGATTGCCATCCGGTTTGAGTTTAAGCGATGCCGCCAGCACGGGACCGCCGAGAATCGTTTCGATGCGCACACCGATGCGCGTGAGGATCATTCTTCGGAGGACCTCGAAAACGGCCAGCGACGTCAGGGCAATCAGGGCGCCGAGGCTCAGCACCAACAGTGTATCGATGCTTCCGCTGAGAAGCACACGGTCAAACACCTGAAACAGGTAAATAGGAACGGTCAGCATCAACAAGTTGATGCAAAGTGAAAATGCCCCTGCCAGCAGAAAAGCGGACCGGCAGGCGGACAATGCTTTTGATATCTTATGTTCCAGTTGGTGCATTTCGCAGTGCTGTATGAATTGTAGGGCCCAAGATTGCTGATCGGAAAATCAATATTGTGATACCCCCGCTGATTTGAAACATAAGGCTGTTGTGGTTAATAAGTTGGAACCCTTCCAAACCGCCTGAGATGGGACAGCACATAATGTGCCGCACGCGCCTGCACAGCGCTCCTTGCGCCGCAGCGTTTCGTCAAGCGGCGGAAGCTCCTCAGACCCTCCAATTTAGACCTTGAAGCTACAGTAGCTGTAGCTTTTATATTGCGCCGTCCCACACACGAATCTCGAATCGGATCACCATGTCAAACAGACTGATACTTCAAGTCGAAGGTATGGATTGCCCCAGTTGCACCAATAAGATTGAGGGTGCGGTATGTGCAATTCCAGGCGTCGAAAATGTAACGCTCAACTACACGAGCCAGCGCTTGAATCTCGATCTTGATGAAAGCGCGACAGATGCCGCCGCCGTCACGCGGGTGGTGGAGAAGCTGGGCTACAAGGTCACAAAGCCGGGCGAGAAACCCGAGGCCGCTTATACGCCCTGGTGGCAAACCGGCAAGGGGCGTCTGGTGCTGGTTGCCGGAGCACTCTTGGTCCTGGCGGGGACACTCTCCTTCGTCATGCCGGCATATGCATTTTACGTTTTCTCCGCCGCCGCGCTCGTGGCGCTCTTTCCCCTCGCCCGCAAAGCGCTGATGAGTGCGATCGCCGGACAGCCCTTTACCATTGAAACCCTGGTGACCATTGCGGTCATCGGCGCGATCATCATTGACGAGGCCGCCGAGGCCGCGGTAGTGGTTTTCTTGTTCCTGATTGGTGAAATGCTGGAAATGCTGGCCGCCGCGAAGGCTCGCCGCTCGGTGCAGGCGCTTGCCGATCTGGTGCCAAAGACCGCATTTCTCGTTTCCAGTTCAGGAGTAACGGAAGTTGCGGCCGATACGCTCGCCGTTGGCGATCTGGTTGAAATCCGCCCCGGCGGGCGCATCCCGGCGGATGGGGCGATCACGCAAGGGGAAACATCTATTGATGAATCGGCGGTCACCGGCGAATCCATCCCCAAGCGCAAAGAGCCCGGCGACGGCGTCTTTGCCGGCTCCATCAATGCGGACCGGTTGATCCGTATACGCGTCGAGAAGGGCGCGGAAAACAACATGATCGCCCGCATTCTGCAAATGGTGGAAGAGGCCGAAGCGAGCAAGGCGCCGACCGCGCGGTTTATCGACCGCTTCAGCCGTTATTACACGCCTGGCGTGATTGTCGTGTCGGCGCTGATCGCTTTTGTTCCACCGCTGTTTTTCGGAGGCGACTGGACCCTGTGGACATACAAGGGGTTGGCGATCCTGCTTATCGGCTGCCCCTGTGCGCTCGTGCTGTCCACGCCGGCGGCCATTACATCGGGCATTTCGTCGGGCGCGCGCCAAGGCCTGCTGATGAAAGGAGGCGCGGTGCTTGAGGCGATCGGCAAGGCCACGCTCATCGCCTTCGACAAGACCGGCACCCTCACCGAGGGCACGCCCAAGGTAACCGATATCAGGACCTTTTCAGGCGAGGAAAAAAACCTGCTGACGCTGGCCGGCGCGGTCGAGGCGGGGTCCTCTCACCCGCTTGCCGTGGCCATTGTCGATGAGGTCAAGAAGCGCGGCGTCAAGATCGTGGAGGCCACCGGCTCGGAGGCATTGAGCGGGCGCGGCGTCAGAGCCCAGGTCGATGGCCGGGACGTGATTGTCGCCTCGCCGCGTTACGCCGCCAAAATCGCCAAACTCTCGAAACAGCAGAATGATGAAATTCGCGCCCTAGAAGAAGAGGGAAAGACAGTCGCCGTGGTGGTCGCGGACAAAACGGCGCTGGGTATTTTCGCGCTGCGCGATGAGTTGCGTGACGACGCGGTTGACGCCATGAGGGAACTGGATGGTCTGAACGTCGAGGCCGTCATGTTAACCGGTGATAACGCGCGCACCGGCGCGGCCCTCGCCTCGCAGCTCGGCATCAAGGTTCAGGCGGAACTGTTGCCGCAAGACAAGCTCGAAGCGATCGAAAAGCTGAAAGAAGAATTCAATGTGGCGATGGTCGGCGATGGCATCAATGACGCTCCGGCGCTGGCGCGCGCCGATGTTGGCATCGCCATGGGCGGCGGCACCGACGTTGCTCTGGAAACAGCGGATGCCGCGCTTTTGCACGAACGTGTCGGCGACGTCCCGGCACTTATCTCCCTGTCGCGCGCGACCATGGCGAACATCCACCAGAACATAACGATCGCCCTGGGGCTCAAGGCGGTTTTCCTGGTAACGACAATGATGGGCGTGACCACGCTGTGGATGGCAATCCTCGCCGATACAGGCGCGACGGTTCTTGTGACCCTCAACGCCCTGCGCCTGCTCAAGCACCGTTTCAGCTAGAGCGTATCACCGATAAGCATGTCCCCGCGAAGGCGGGGATGGAAACCGGTTATCGGACAAATGATACGCATAAACAAAGAGTTAGATCGCGGTTTTGATTCCATCAAAACATGAAGCGATCTAGAAGCCCGTCGTTCCGGCGGTTGGTTTCCTGCGCAGGGGCGCCGCCGCGCTCCTCTGATCCTTCCGCGTTGAATCGGTTCACCCCTGACATATTGGAAACAGGTCAGGGATCGAAAATGGGTATCAGGCGTCGCAGACTGTTCACCGGATTGCATCGCAGCGGCACATTTTCATGTCGTTCGCGGCTTATCTCCTTACATGATTTGCCGTTGAAACGGTTTTGAGACCGCCGGGGGCGCTGCCGGCCGTATTGGTGATGCCTATCTAAACTTTCCAAGAGTTCTGTAACTGAATCGCAACCTGTTCGTGGCGTAAATAATCACATGCCGGGCTCGATCCCCGATTCTGGCCGGTACTGCCGGCAGCGGCATGGTTGCGATGACGACGCGCCAGTGACGGTGATGTGGGCCAACAGGCAAGGATCACCTGACAAGTCTGGTGCAACTGAAGGCGGCGGAGTGAGTACAGAGTACATAGAAGTCTGTCCCTGCCATTGTCGGGATTGTGCAGCTCGGATAGCCGCCGATGCACAGGATCCGGCAACTCCGGACAGGGTGGCGTAGATGGCGCCAACTTATACCAATCAACAGGTCATCGGGCAGATAGACTCCGGAGCTCAGTGGTCCGGCAACCAGATTACCTACGGATTCCTTCAGAGTTCACCGTCCTGGGATATAGGATATGAGGGCGACGGTTTTTCAGCCTTTACTTCAAACCAGGAAACCGCCACACGCGAAGTGATCGCGTTATGGGACGATCTGATCGCCCCGACGGTTACCGAACAGACGTCAAGCCAGCAATTTGCAAACATCAAGTTCGGCAACACCACTTCATACATCAATTACGCCCATGCCTATTATCCTGGAAACTATAACTGGGCCGGTGAAGTATGGCTGAATTCGCAGACCTATAGCGGTCTCTACAGCCCCGATCCTGGCGACTACTACTTCATGACCATTCTTCATGAGGTGGGGCACGCGCTGGGTCTGAGCCATCCCGGCTCGTATAACGGCGGTTCCCCGACCTACGCCAATGACGCGGTCTATGCGCAAGACACTCATCAATGGACGGTGATGTCCTATTTCAGCGCCTCGAATACCGGAGCGGACTGGAACGGCGGCAATGGCTGGCAATATGCCCAGACGCCGATGGTCCATGACATTTTGACGCTACAGTCGATTTACGGCGCTGACACGGGCACGCGGGTGGGTGACACGACCTACGGTTTCAACGCGAATGCAGGAAACCAGCTATTTGATTTCTCGCTGAATGCGGCCCCGGTTGTGACAATCTATGACGCCGGCGGGACGGACACGCTCGATCTTTCAGGCTTCACGCAACGTGCGATCATTGATCTTGAGCCCGGCGCCTATTCATCGGCCGGCGGCGTCACCAGCGCCATGACCTACAATATTGGTATCGCCAACGGCAGCTGGATAGAAAACGCCATCGGCGGAAGCGGTGATGATACCGTGACGGGGAATCAGCTCGATAATATTCTGCAAGGCATGGCCGGCAGCGACCTCATCGAGGGTTATGGCGGCAATGACCGGCTTTACGGCGGTGCCGGGTCGGATACGCTTAATGGCGGTGACGGCAACGATATTTTCTTTGCCGGGCTGTCCGATGGGACCGACTTTCTGACCGGCGGCAATGGCTTCGATATTCTGGATTTCTCCGGCGTTGGCGGTGTGGTGCAGGTCAACCAGCTTGCCGGCACGGTGACCGGGTCTTCAGGCAACGACATATTGTTGGACGCGTTCGAGCAGGTCATCGGCACGGCCTTTGGCGATGTGCTGTCGGGCAGCCACGGGATCAATATCCTGGATGGCGGAGGCGGCGACGACCTGATATTCGGCAATGGCGGCATCGACCTTCTGCGCGGCGGCGATGGTAATGACACCATCTTCGTAGGCACGGCCGATGGGGTTGACCGCTACCAGGGAGACAATGGCTTCGATATTCTGGACTTCTCCGGCGTTGGCGGCGTGGTGCAGGTCAACCAGCTTGCCGGCACGGTCACGGGCTCTTCAGGCAACGACATTCTGCTGGATGTGTTCGAAGAAGTGATCGGCACCAATTTTGGCGACGTGCTCTCGGGCGGGCATGGCATCAACATCCTGCGCGGCGGCGGGGGGGCGGACCAGTTCTTCGGCAATGGCGGCATCGATCTGATCATCGGCGAGGGCGGCGACGACACCGCGACGCTCGGGAGCGGCGACGACACCTACCGGTTCTCAAACGGGGATGGGGCGGACACCATCCTCGACTTCAACGCGGGCGCTGGAAGCGACGACAATATCGATCTGCGCTTCCACTCAGCGGCGACGTCGCTCGTCCAGATGCAGGGAGCGGGCTTCATCTCGCAGAACGGCGCCAACACGGAAATTGACTTCGGCGGCGGCGACATGCTGACCCTCTACAACATCGCCATGGGCGATCTGCATGCGGATGATTTCCTGTTTTAGGGGGTGGTGAAAGGCATGGCAGGCGCGTTTGGGGGAGAGCAGGTCCATTTCCTCTGAATTTGGGCATCAAGCTCAGTGGGTCAGTGTTCTGCGGTTATCGATCCGGGCTTTTTCCGCTTGTGAGAAATCTGTTCGGTATCAAAGCTCTTTTCCCATGTAATATCTCGGCTACCCACCACCTTAGGATCGGACCAAGCATGTCATAGTAGCGCGGTCTGACGGCGAGGGCCGGAATCATGTGGCGCATGAAAGGGGAGAACATCGCCGGCGTTTTTTTCGCCATCGCAAGCAGGTCGGCATTCTCTTTTCGATGCAGCATCGCCTGGATGTTGGTCATGACATCAAGCTGCGCCCGGTTGTTACGCATGCCCCGGGCGGAATAGGATTCCGGTGAATAGTAAAACGATGCCAGTGGCTCTCGAAGGGCGCAAAAGCCGTGACGCAGCGCCACCGCATATATTGCAAACCAATCGCTATGCCACCGCAACTCCGGGTGGAGGCCCCCGGCCTCCAGAAGGGCTGCGCGTTTGAACATCGCAGTATTGATGCTTAGCCAGACAAATCGTTTCTTCGAAAGTTCCGACAGATTGGCGGGTGAAAAAAATCTTGGATTTGCATCTTTGACAAACCACATCCCGAGCGGTGAATCATCGCCGTATGTCTGCGTTGTGCTGGTAGTGGGTTCCCATTCGGAAAATTGTGAGGTTACGAGTTGGGCTTGAGGATATTTTTCAATGCAGCCCATCAGCGCGCTGCACATGGAAGGCTCGATCTTCTCGTCCGCACTGGCAAGAATCACATAGTCGCCAGATGCGGCAAACAAGCCCTTGTTGACCGTGTCAGGGACACCGAGTTGCGTGCCGTTTTGTAAAAGGCGAATTTGCGGGAATTTTAACCTGAATTTGCCTATGACATCGAGACTGTGGTCGGTAGATGCATCGTCGACGATAATGATTTCATCAAACGGCCTGCTCTGATTCACCAGACCAGCCAGCGATATATGCAGTTCTTCGGCGTGATTGCGGTTTGGAAGAATTGCAGAAACAGTTGCCATGAGATCGATCTTTATTCATTTGGCCACGAGATATTTTGGATTGGTACCGCTCAGGACCTTTGATTTTCGATATCATAGCATTAGAATTCTGCGTCAGCCGACAGTCCTGTCTTGAGGCTGCTATACTTCAATATATTGATTGGTGAAACAGGATTGCCGTGTAAGCAATGTTTTCCAAATTTGTGGCCCATTTTGGCAGAGAGCTCTATTCCCGTAAATATGGCCGATCTGCCATTCGGCTGGCGTTGCGGTCCGGGATGGGGCGCCGCGCCGCCATCCACGCAATTTCGCAGCAGAGCGCCCCGGATCAGCGGATCTTGGTCCGCAAACTCGTGGAATTGGCCAAGCCTGAGACCCAGCTTCAATTCGCCGAGAATGCACGCAAGATCGCCTCAAAGAATAATCAGGGTCAATATCTCGATATTTATTGGCTGATACTCGCTTCATCCGCTGCAGTTGAAAGCGCATGGGAACTTTTGAGCGATCCCGACGCGACATCGCATATTCGAGGGCCCAATAGCACATTGAATCGTGTCTATGCGCAGGCCATCACTGCTTTTGAGCTTGCGCGATATAAAGACGCCGTTGCCGCATTTCTTAAAGTTCAGGATCGGGAGCCGGACGAACTCAGGCTAAACCACGATTATCTCAAGGCCGCATATTCGGCGAGCAAGGTCGTGGACAAGGATCTGGCGTTGCAATTTTTTGCACGGCAGTATGTCAAAAACGAATTGCCGAAGGCCGATCCGGAACCACTGCTCAGGCACTTCATCCTGCAACGCATTTCGCACGACACCCTCACAACGCTCTCGCCCCACCTCGCCAGCGCGGCGGCGGATCAGAAGCAGCTCAGGATAGGCGTTTTCTTCCTGTCCTCTACCGAGGCGCTCGGTCACGCAATACTCGACCCCTATCATTTCCTGGCACTGCATCGCCGCCGCTTTGACAAGATATTCTTTATCGGGCCCGCTCGCGCGTCATACAGACCCGGCTCGCGAACCTGCATCGATATAGTGGATCACTTCGGGGCATATCTGGAAACCGCCAGCGACCCGCTGCTCAATCTTTCCTGGATGGGTCTGGGAAGTTTCGAGATCGGCCCGCTGGACTTTCAGATACAGGTACATCGCGGTCAGGATGAGAACAACCAGCTTTCATGGTCCAGTCCCCGCAAGCGCACGTCGATTTCGATCGAACTGGTCGTGGAGCATTATTGGAGTTTGTTGCGCGAAGTCGTGCACCGGTCGCTCGATCCAGAGGACGGCTTCCGGCACAATGCCTGGCATCTGGATTTGCCGCGATCCCTCGAGCAGATGGGGACCGAATTTTGTCACGGCGAAGGCATAGATTTAGAAAAGCCGTTTGTGGTTTTGCATGCGCGCGACCGCCATTATCACAACATCGGCAAACAGTCCTATCGTGATGCGGATATCAGAAACTATATCCCGGCCATCCAGCATCTTCTGAAAGCTGGATATCAGGTGCTGCGGATTGGCGATGAAAGCATATCCAGGCTGCCGATCGAGAGCGATAGCTATTATGAACTGCCCTTTATGGACTTTTACGGGCATCATCTCGATCCCTTCTTCATCTCCCGCGCCCGTTTCATGATGGGCTGTCAGTCGGGACCCTGCGCGTATGCCCGGGCATTCGGTGTGCCCCTGCTATCCGTCAACGCCATCCTTCACTACACGCTGCTGCCGGCGCCAATGGAGATGGCCTGCTTTAAGCGTTACTTCCGTGCGGACGGGAAAAACAAACAGGTTGAGGAACTGGATATTGAACAGGCGCTTGAAGCCGGCGTTGCGCATTTTGACAACAGCCACCAGTTCAATATTGCGCGTATCGAGCTTCGCGATGCCTCGAGCGAGGAAATACTGGCCTCGGTCCAGGACATGATTGACTGGTTGGACAAACCAAGCCTGCGTGAGACGGCGCTCCAGAAGTCGTTCCGCAAAGCGGTGGCGCGCCACGCCGCCAAACTTGCAAAAAAAGGATATCAACTGGATCTGCCGATTGGAAATTTCCTTGGTATCGCACTGCCCGGCTATCGTTTGTCGCCAACGGTGGCCGCCATGCGGCAGAAGCAGGGCCCCTCGGCAGCGAAAGCACGCAGGCCGGCGGGAACACGCGCCAAGGGAAAGAGGGCCGGGCCGCCGCGCCGCGCAGCGGCGGATGCTTGAGGCAGGGGACGTGGATGATCACTCACAGGCCGCTGCGCTGGAGCGCTATTTCTCGTTGCTGCAGGCGCACCCCGAATGGTTTGAAAACCATAATGGCGGCATCGAGTTGCTCACCGGTGTCAATGAAATCCGTGCGGCCCAAAATGCAGTGCGCGAGGTCCGCGCGGCGCGCGGTCTGGATATATCGGACTTGCGGGTGGGCGTCCTCGCGAGCGATCCGTTTATGACTGTTTTGCGCGAGGCCGTCCGCTTTCCCGACGGCTCACTCGGCCTTTATAACAGGATTGTCGAGCTGCGCTGCGTCGCCGTCTTGCCCTTGCTGGACGGAAAACCGGTTATGATCAGGATATTTCGCCATGGCCTCAGGAACTGGTCTCTCGAATTTCCACGCGGCGGGTGCGACCGGGGCGAGCCCCCCGAAGACGCGGCAAGACGCGAGTTGAGGGAGGAGATCGGCGCGGAAGTTCAGGAACTTCTTCCCTTGGGTGAGTTCACACCTGGAGGATCTTCATTGAGCATTCGGGCGGATCTCTATGCGGCGCATATTGACAGGACTGGCGCTCCGGACCGCGCGGACGGGATTGAAACAATCGAGATCATTCCGGTGGCGAAAATCGAAGCGTTAATCCAAAGCTCGCAGATTATCGATGGTTTCACGCTTGGCTTGTTCCTTCGCGCGCGGCTTGCGGGTGTTGTCTGATCGTGACGGCAGGTAATGAACGATAATCTGATCCTGGAACCGGGTTTGCGTGCGAGGGTCGAGCGGTGTCTTGGCGAGACGATACAGTCCGTGTCGCCGGGCTGTTCGGGCGCCAACAGTCTGGTATGCCGGATAGAAACCGCGTCGGGACCATTGGCGCTTAAGTCGTATCCCGTGCTTTCCGCCGACGACCGGCCGCGCGCGCAAACCGAGTGGGCCGCATTGCATTTCCTGCGAAGCCAGGGCCTGACCGCGGTTCCGGCGCCGGTGGCGAAGGATCCTTTGGGCAACTTCCTCGTCATGGAGTGGGTTGACGGCGCTCCGGTCGATCGCCACAGCAAGGATGAGCTGATACAGGCTGCGGATTTTCTGACCGCAGTGTTCGCCCTGTCCGATGCGGCTGGGGCAGAGGGATTCCCGCCGGCCTCTGGGGCCTGTCTGTCGGTGGCGGAAATTATCAGGCAAATTGAAGATCGCATCTCCATGCTTGAGCCCGTCGATCTGATCACCAAATTTCTTGAGCAGCAATTTTTTCCCGCTCTCGACGCGGCGAAGACACAGTTCAGGGACGCGCTGGATCATCCGGAGGTTCTGGCGCGGAGCTTGAGGCGTCTTATCCCTGCCGATTTCGGGTTCCACAATGCTCTGAGGCGATCCGACGGTTCGCTTGTATTTATTGATTTCGACTATTTCGGCTGGGACGACCCGGTGAAGCTGACGGCGGATTTTATTCTGCACCCGGCGATGGACCTCTCCAAGGCGGACACGCGCACTTTCGCCGCGCGCATGCAGGCGGCATTGCCGGGCGATAGGGACTTTGCCGGCCGGCTCAGGCGGCGTCTTCCCCTGTATGCCTTGCGCTGGAGCTTGATAATACTCAATCCCTTTCGCCTGGCCCGCAATTTTGGCCCGCGTGTAGTTAGCTCTGCCAGGGAAGGTCTCCTTGAGGCCCGGCTTCGGAAGGCTAAATCCATGCTGTCGCCGCCTGCGACCGGTGACACTCATGCCAAGATCACTTAGTTTCTGGCCTCTCGGCAGAGTCAGGCTCACAAGAATTTGGAGAATTGTTAATTGAGAAAGGTCCTAAAAGGCATCAAGTCTCGAATTTCCAGTAACAAGCCATCCGGCGAGGCCATATCATCGGAGGATGACGTCGCGACGCTTCGCCATGCGTTTGAAACGACAGCCGCGGATCGCGACCGTTTGAGCCAGGAATTGGAGACCTATCGGCATGCATTTGAAACGACCGAGGCAGACCGCGATCGTCTGGCCGGTCTTTCGGAAGAATTCACGGCGAAATGGAATGCGCTCCTCTCCGTTATCGAAACAGTGTTTGAGTTTGCGAAGATCAACGGACTGTTGAAGCCGCCTCAAGGCGTTCAGGTTGAGGATTCCGATGGCGGCGTGATAAATGCCGATACGCAGCGGTTGCCGCAGGAGACACAGGCAAGGCTTTTTGTTCCTAATTTCTATTGTGTCGGTGCACCCAAATCAGGGACCAGCTTTGTTTATTCCATAATTCGCGATCATCCCTCTGTACACGTCGCGCCAAAGGATGATGGAAACCTGATCGATCTTGTGATCAAGGGGCCGGAAAAACACCGCATGGAATATCTTAGAAACTGTAATGCTGATTATGATGGTCAGCCTGTATTCGCCAATTTCGAGGTCGGCTACATGATGCATGAGGCAGGCGCCAGGACAATAAAGGATACTCTCTCTCCTGCAGCGCGAATCCTGTTCTGTCTCCGTGATCCGGTGCATCGCGCGGTCTCCGAATACAGGATGCGAGTGCGCCAATACGACTCCGAGATGGGACAATTCCGCGAAACGGAAGACTTCCTCAAGGCGGTGGCATTAGAAGATGAGCGACGCGCCGCCAGGCGATATCTCTATTTCAACTTCTATGCCTATGCGGCCCGGGGAAAATACGCCGATTTTATCGAAAGCTATATCGAGGCATTCGGACGGGAGAACGTTTTCATCGCGATCCTGGAGGACGATATAGCAGGCGATCGGTTGAAAACCATGCTCAATCTGTTCAGCTTTCTGTCGATACTGGGCAAGGACGCTGTGAATATCTCACTGGAATCCTACGACCGTTATTTCGATATTTCGAAAAGTCCGAGAGATATTGCTGTCACTTTTCGGCTGGCTGACGGATCCAGGCTGACGGACACCGATCCGCTTTCAGAAATCCTGGACCGTGGCGTGGACCTGCTGGAGATAACCAGCGACGTTCCCGAGCAACTGGACCTGAAACTGTCGAAGCCAAAACGTGAAGATATTGAAACAGCGTATATATTGAGATCGCGCCACGCCATAGAGCTGACGCCTGACGAGGAGAAAGCATTGTACGACGAGCACTTCTCCAGCGACGTGGCGCGCCTTGAAAAACTTCTCGGCCGGGATTTGTCTATCTGGTATTCCCGCTACGCGTAGAAAGGTTTGCCGCAGGTGCTGCATTTCCCATGTTGATGACACCTGTTTCGCGCGTTCAAGCCAGCCGATTGTGACTCCGAACCGATCCGCCAATTGCGTCAACTCGCGCAGGTATTTGCCGGCGAACCGAGCAGTTCGGTTATCGGCATGGTGCCTTCCACAAAAACATGCACCGCTCATGTAGGGGCTGCCGGTATCGCAGGGTCCGTTTGCTTATGACCCGAAACCGCGTCTTTTGAGAAAATCCCGGAGGGTGATCGTCCGCTTTTCGACTTCTGCGTCTGGATAGAGCGATTGTAAGGAGCCTCCATATATACGCTCCACGTCCGCCGAGCTTAACGCTGGCAAAGGAATATCCATGGGCGGCACAAATAAATTGTCGTTCCTCTTGCGGACGATAATATTCAAAGTGGCATTTATGATATTGCTCAAATCATACTCGCCAATCTGGTTCAGCGAATCGTAGAAATGATTGGGATTCTCCGCCACCGACATCCCGGCATAGCTAATTTGGCTATGAATGACCTCGTATTTATTGTGAGCAATCCATGCGGCCCAAAACTTGGGCGTCAAATTCACAAATCCATGGTTCATCATCCCTAAAAGCGGAACGTGGCACCAAATGAGACCGCCAACACGAGCCAAATCATGTATGAGCTGAAAGGCATACATCTGATTAATAATATGCTCAGTCGTCCCAAAATTGGTTACAATATCGAACGACGAAACAATATCTTTTATCGCAGGAACTGGCGTTGGTTGATTCAGATCGGTAATTACCGTGTCAGGTCTGGGCTCGATGTCCGTCGTCACGTAGCGAACGCCCAGGTCCGCCATCAGTTTGTGCACTGGCACTTTACCGGAAGGTTCGTTAAAGCGATCTTCGGCATCGCGACTATCTGTTCCCAGTTGTTTCGCCAATGATCGAACCGGCTCAAGCACATGGGCCCGGTCTTTATAGTGCAAGTCTTGCGAGCCGAGATCAAATATCGATAATTTTTTTGAGACAAAACCGTTTTCAATAAGGTCGCAGATTTTGCTTATGTGGCTAAAATTATAACCCATCTCAGTACCCCTTCACAAAGAACTACAACTAAGACGGTAGGAAATTGCTGTTGGGTAGCAATTCAGTATCTCCCCAAGTTACGCAAAGATCACTTATCAAACCAAGACGGGTGACTTGGTGCAGGGCGATAGTAGCCAAATTCACTTGGCCATCAGCCTCTGGGGACAGCTCAAGCCCACAGTCGATATTCAAGCTGAACTTGCCCGGCGAAACCTTATAAGACTCGATAAACTGCAGGCTCTGCAGGTTTGGATTGTGCTTGTCCCTGGGATGTGAATTCAGATGCATGACAACCCGAATCTCAGACGCCAATTCGCTCATTCCCGTTATCTTGATGACGGGCGCGGCCAGTTCTCTAATGTTCGCGACCCAGAACGTGATCGCCCTATCTTGAAGGAAATTCCGCTCAGGTTTTCTCAGAATAACGAAGGCAGACCGCGCGCCCCGTGGCCTGAGTTCGGTGTCAACATATTTGCCGATCTCCCGCGAGCCGGAACCGGGAATGGGCAACGTCAAGTGAACACCTACTCCCTCATAGCCTTCATTGTCCCTGAGGAAATGCCGGCAGGCGTCCATCACATCCAGTTGCTCTGCATTATCACCGATAATAATACCGCCCGGCACAAGGCTTTCATCGGACGCATATAGATCGTGCAGGACGTTGGGGTAACGGTGGTTGCCGTCAATAAAAACCAGATCAAACTTGGGGTTGTTTGATAGTGGCCCCAGAAACTCAGTAGAGAATTTCGGCTGAAATATGACTCGCTCTGCCAACTCTTTCGGCCATGCTGCAATAAGGCCCGGTGCCCGGTCGGCTCCATAGGGATCGATAGTGTAGACCATACCGCCGTCCTGATAGGCTGCGCACGCCATCAATTGCGTCGTCCCGGCCGTGAATGTACCGATTTCGAGCGTGTTTTTGGCTTTCATCTCACGCATGCTGGCATAGAGGAATGCTCGCTCAGGTGCGCTGATCGTCGAGTCTTTCGGGGTGGCCCAGAGGCAGTCGGCAAGATCGTTGAACACCGGATGCTCAAGGTGCGCGTTAACCCAATCATAGAGCGATGAGTATTTCTCGCGTTTGAGTTCCGGTGGGCACCGGTAGTCGTTCACGGGCACGATTGAATCGAGGCTGAACTCCGCCATATCGTTCATCATGGTCTCCGATGTCAAAGGCCGAATATAGGGAATTTTCAATAAACCTTGCGGGCCATCTTGTTGGTGGCTGGACCGGCGACCTTATCCGCACACCGGTTTGATTGACAGAGTAACCGGGAAGAATATTTTTTCAGATATCCCGGTAATCGCAAAGCCGGGCGGTGAAACAATTTGGTGACTTGAAAGATAAAGGGAGGAAATATTTTTTTGCCGAACCGCAACTTCTTACCCGGCTGAGCCCCACGACACCGCTAATTCCAATACCTGTCATCGGCATAGTCGACGGGCGGATTTTCCTCCATTTCGGCTGACCTGGTGCGCAGGGCTTCAATCGCCCGGTCGAGCTTTTCCAGTTCAGCGGCTCTGGCGGCTTCTCTGGCCGTCCAGCCGGGGTTCGAGCGATCTTCGATATATTTGAGCTTCTTGTTCTGAAGCCTGACGGCTTCGCGCGTTACGTCAAGGATCAGGCTCTGCAAATGCCGTTCGTCCCTGGCGTTCATAAGCGCCATGATGCGCCGCCGCGCCTCGGCCCGGACCTCTTCAGCGGCGGGGGCCGGCGGTACATAGAGGGCAATCGTGACCGGACCTAAGTCTAAGGAGGCATCGCCTTCTGTAACAATCCGGTAGTCGCGGTTGGCCGGGTCAGCGGGAATTACAACAACCTTCCCGTTCCGCGTCGCGGTGATGCCTGCATTGTTTTCGCTGAATTTTGCATTTTCAAACATGGGTTAAAGCTCCGCATCCGCTTCATAGCCGAAAAACGCGAACCCGGCGGAAGAGGTCACGTTGAGATAGAACTCGAACTCGTAAAAGGACGGGTTGAACGCCTGGCCGTTGCTGGCGTTTGAATAGGAGAGGTTCAGAAGCGTGACGGTCGGGGCCGCCCGTTTCTGCCCGAAAAACTGGATCGGGAAATAGTGAGGTCCGGTGACGCCAGTCACGCCCCGGCGGATATAGCGGTCGCCGGGCGCGCCGGAGAGGCGCTCGAAGTACCGCCGGCAAAGCGTCAGTTCCGTCGACAGGTGACGGTACGCCCATCCGGAGTGCGCGGTGCCGCGCTCCAGCCTGACCCGCCTGAAGGTCACGGCGCCGGAGGCGGGCGCGAGTTTCACCGTAACGTCGCCGGTCGAGCCCGGGGGAACCGTCAGGCTCGCGCCTTGCCGGCCGGACGCGGCGGATATCGTTCCGGTCTGGCCTTCGACGTCGATATCGAGATCGCCGCCGCTCAAATCCTCGATCGAGACGGTCACCTGCGCGCCGGCGAGCAGCGGGGCCTCTATCACCTGGACAAGCGTCCCGCTGGTCAATGTGACCGTTTCGCCAGAGACGGACATATTCGTTCCGCCCGTATCGGCCTTCCACCGGTCATAGCCATAGTCGCCGGCCGCCAGCGCGCCCCCGGCGAAGCCGCGCTGGTTTATGGAGAAATCTCCGTTGATGAGGTAATTGTAGCCGACGTCTGCGGTGTACGGGAACGCGACGGACCCTGCGGTCCGGTCGATGAGTATCGCCTCGCGGAATGATGTGCCGTCGGAACTCACCTTGAAGTGAAGGTCGTCATCCCCGGTGAGTCCGATCTCGGCGCGGCCTGAAGAATTATCCTGGAAAAGGAAACTTGCCGTTTTCGCGGCGGCCGACTTGTTGAGCTTGGCCCGCATATCGCCGCTGCCGGGCGTGACATCGTCATGGCTGAATAAAGCGGCATCCGCCTTCACGGACAGGCGGTTAATGGGGTCGGCGGCGGTGTTGATTCCGAACTGCTCGGCGGTCTCGGTGGAAACGCCGCTCCAGGCGGAACCATCCCACGCGAAGAGCGTGTCTTCATCCGCCACCCAGGCCAGCCAGCCCTCGCGCGGTGCATAGAACATCCAGGCGCCGTCCTGCCAGGCGGCGATCTGGGCATCCTTGCCGGACCAGACTCCCGTCGCGCCGCCGGCAATGATGTATCGGTCGCCTTCGGTGGGCGAAACGGGCGGCGTGGCCAGGCCGCTATCAAGCACGGCGAGCTGCACAACGGCATCCAGAGCCCTGACCGCATCGTTGTGCGTGACGTGCTTTTGCGCCTGCGCGGCCATAATATAGGGAAGAGAGAGGTTGGGTGTGTTGCTCATGGTCCCATCTTTGCGTGTGTCGTCTGCTTGCATTGACGGCCAGACAAAAAAGTTGCCGCTCACCGATTATATGTTTGGTGGAATTGGACGGGGATAACATCGCTATGTGTTGCGGGAATCCTGGTTGTGAATTCCCGTCTGACCGCGTTGCGGGTCCCGGCGCGGCGCATGCCAATTGGCAAAAGGTGATTGAAACCAGGGGGCTGTTTTATTGAGCCTGCATCTCTTGATATTTCTTGATGACATCCTCTACGGGGCCATCGGCAACCAGCTTTCCATGTTGCAGCAGGATCGCCCGGTTGCAGAGGTCCCTGATCGTCGAAAGACCGTGAGATGCAATCACGAGGATGCTGGACCGGTCCATCATCTCCCGCATACGCGCTTTTGCGCGTTGAACGAAATGAGCATCGCCTGTGGCCAGATTCTCATCGGCGATCAGTATTTCGGGATTGAGAGATGTGGCGACCGCGAAGGCGAGGCGTGTTCGCATGCCGGCCGAATAGGTCTCGACCGGAAGAGACAGAAATTCTCCCAGTTCGGTAAACTCTTCTATATCCGGGATTCGTGCATGGATTTCCGCCAATGCCAAACCGGAGAGCAGGCCGATATTCTCGATATTGTCATAGCCTGACAAACCAGGACTGAGTCCTATGGAGGGGTTGATGACAGCAGCGGTCCTGCCCGTTCGCCGGACCGATCCGGATTGCGGCTTGTAAATTCCGGCAAGAACCTTGAGCAAGGTTGTCTTGCCCGCACCATTTTGTCCGATTATGCCGAGACGATCGCCGTCAACTGCGGAAAGATTGATATTGTCCAATGCGCAGATCTCGACGGAACGGCGCCCGGTAGAACGGATAAATCCGCCCATTGCAATTTCCCTCACGGCCTTTCTTACCGTTTGGTCTCCTGGATGAAAAACAGGATAGGTCAGAGACAGATTATGGAGCTCAAAGGACGCCATCTGCCCTCACAACCAGAAAACGATACGGTTTTTCGCCAATGAAAAGGTCACGATGGAGGCCGCCGTACCGATCAATGTCAATGCAACGACGATTACGAATGATGACAGGGGTGGCACATGACCCAGCAGCGGATCACGCACGATCGCCAGATAGTGTGTGAGCGGGTTAAAGGTCGCTATGAACTGGCTGCCTGCCAGAAGGGTTTGATGCCACAGCACCGGCGTCGCCAGAAACGCAAGCAGCATGAGCGGTGAAACAAGCTCGCGGACATCGCGGAAACGAGCGCCGATAACACCGAACAGCAAGATGACCCACAAACCGTTCAATACGAAAAGCAGCAGGCCCGGCAGTGCGATGGTCATGTTCCAATTGGGCGTGACGCCCGCCAGTACGGCCACAATTACAAACAGAACAAACTTAATGCAAAGCTCTACCAGCAATCGGAACGTGTACCGGTAAACCGTAAATGAAACCGGAAGAGAACGTTCCTTGAGAACGCCGGCGCCACCTTGAAAGACCGCCAGTCCACCAAGCACCGAACCGGATATAAAGAACCAGAGTATCAGCCCGGCGGCGATATAGGGATAACCCTCGCTGGGATCGGTCTTAAGCAGGGCGCCGTAAACATATCCCAGCGCCGCAACCTGTATTCCTGTGGCGACGATGGACCAGAATGGCCCCAGCAGCGTTCTGTGCGTCTGGCTTTTCATATCCCGCCAGGCGAGCACGCGCCACGTCCGGTACAGTTTTGCCCCGTCGACGAGGTCTTGCAGCCCCTCGCGAAGCATTTCTCCATAAGATCCGCCGGCACGATAGGAGTATGTATATTTTTGCGTCATCGGATCGGCAGAGCGGCTCAATGAGTTTTTTCCGGCGGCAAGATTGTCATAACGGGAATTGGCGGGCTCTCTCATGTTGGTGCGGATATCCCCAGCCCCACTGGCCCAGGCTGCGAAGCGAGCCAGCCTAACGGCTGGTCCATAAACAGGCCAGACCCTAACTCTGGAACCGGACCGCCAAAGGGACCCCGGCCAGTGTCGCCTCAAATTGTATTCGCTATGCTTACAATGCGCTTACTGAACGACTTTCATGAGAGTGGATATGAGTATAACCTATTGAATTTATTGGTCGGAGTGGCAGGATTTGAACCTGCGACCCCCTCGTCCCGAACGAGGTGCGCTACCAGGCTGCGCCACACTCCGCCATTTTCCCGGCCCGCGAGCCTGCGACTTATAGCTTCGCTCCGCGAAGCCCGCAAGCAGCGTTGTATAGCTTGCTATAGCAAGCCCATCGATTTGTAGGCGACATACCAGGAGAGCAAAAACGCACCGACAAACAGTTTCCGGTCCATGCCGTCAAAAAATCGCATCGTCTGCCCCAACATTGTCGCCGGAGTAGGCTGATTTTTCAGCCATAGCATGCAAAGCTCCGGTTGCGAAACGCCGTGCAATCATGAGCCGGTGACCAGGTCAATCGCGGTCGTGCATTGTGGCGCAATGGGAGAGAGTTGTCGTGGCTCTGTCCTTCTCATATAAGAGGCGGCCTGTTGAGCTTTGCGACATCTGGCTTGGTTGCGCCGGAAATCGGCGAAAGCTGCACAGGATATTTTGGGGCGTAGCCAAGTGGTAAGGCAACGGGTTTTGATCCCGTGATTCGCAGGTTCGATCCCTGCCGCCCCAGCCAGCCAGACTTGTCGGAACACTTTGATTCTAGGACCGGGCGCCATCATTCCCGCCCCGAATCGCCATTGCGGCGCGTTGCATTCCCGCTACACGCAACTGCGATCGGTTGCGCAAAGGCGCGATCAGCTTTGAAACCGGACGTTCAGCGTGCTAGAGGGGTTGTGGCACACAATTTACCGGTCGGCGCGTAAGGTAACGTCCAATTAAATTTATCCTCACCGGTGTCGCCTTTACTGCACGAACGGGGCCGTGCAGGGGACGTTTTATGGCGCCAGTGGTTCGCCCGCAGTTGGCGGGGCGCCGGCGGAGTTAAGGGGGTTGTCGTTTGAATTCACCGCTCAACCGCGCTTGTGCGATGAAGTTAGGCGCGCCGCGCAGTTGGCGGCGTCTGCTGTTCGCGGCTTTGTGTGCTTTTGGCCTGGGCGCCCACCCTGCATACGCGATCTCGCTCAAGGCAGCCATAAAGGTCGCGCTCGAAGCCAATCCTGAAATTGGAGAGGCCATCGCCAATCGCGAAGCCCTTGAATTTGAGCTCAAGCAGGCGCGCGGTCTCTATCTGCCGAAACTGGATATTGAAGGGCGCTACGGCGCGCAGAATTTCGACAGTCCGGGGACACGCTCATCGGGCACGGATGATGATGTCCTGGATCGCCGTGAGTTCAGTGCGATAGTTACGCAGAGGTTGTTTGACGGTTTTAACCGGCGCGGTGAACGCGATCGTCAGGCGTCCCGGGTCGACAGCGCATCCCATCGTGTTTATGAGCGCTCGGAGTTTATCGCGCTTAGCGTCATACGCCAGTATCTTGAAGCGGGCCGTCTCCTGAAAGTCGTCGATCTGTCGAGAAGCAATCTGGCGTATCACAAACGCGTTCTTGCCGATCTGAAAGACGGCGAGACCAGCGGCTCTATTTCAGTCGCCGACCGGCAGCAGGTTGAGGAACGGATGTTCGCCGCCGACGCCAGATTGATCGAGTCGCTCGAAGATCTCAATGCCGCAAGGATCAGGTTCTTCAAGCTGGTTGGCCTGCCGCTCGAAAACCATCAAACGCCGCCCAGGGCATCTGCCGCGCTGCCGCCGACACTGAGTGACGCCCTGGCGGTAGCGCGCTCAAACAATCCCCGAATTAAGGTCGCCCGGTCAGATCTCGATGCGGCGTACGCCAGGTCGAAACAGGCGCGCAGCGAGTTCCTGCCCAAGATCGATTTTGAATTGCGCGGGCGCAGTGGCCAGGAGCTCGACGGTGTGAGAGGGCGTGAGGAGGAGCTGCGGGCGGAAGTGATCTTGCGGTGGAACCTGTTCAAGGGCGGCATAGACAGTGCCAACAAGCAAAAGCAATTGCGCCGGGTGGACGAGGAACGGTATGGATTGCAACGGGCGCATCGCGAAATTGAGGAAGCGGTCCGGCTGGCATGGAACCGCCGCCAGTTGCAGCGCAGGCGGTTGAACAGACTGAACGATCAGTTGGCCAGTGTGACGCGGCTGACCGAATCCTATAGCGAGCAGTTCAAGGTCGGCGACCGTTCCCTGCTTGATTTGCTGGATACACAAAACACGCGTTTCAACACGCAGGTGAATGTCGAAACCGCGGCGAGCGACCTCATGTTCACTGAATACCGGGTCTTGGCGAGTATTGGCATGCTTTTGAAGAAAATGAATATTGAGGCGCCGGAGCAATCGTCTGGCTATGCCCGCGATGAATACCGCGTGCCCGCGACTCCCGATGGCGAGATAGGCAGGCGTCGCAAGCCCGGTCACCGGCTGTTCCGCAGAAACGCGCAGTAAGCTGGGGGTCAGTATCCTAATCGTGCCTGCACGATGGCAGGGCATGTCCCGAGCGCGTGAACGGGCATCGACTGAACAGTAAGTTTAGCGTTCAACCTCGGCGTGAGACATGGCGATTTCAGACGAAGCGGGCGCAGCCCCGGACACGAAGCCTCGTAGCGGGAAGGTTGCGCCGGCCATTGCCGCGGATCATGTCTTCTCGGACAGTCTGCTCGGGTGCCTGGAATTTGTGGCGGCGCATTATGATCGCTCTGTCCAGCCCGGCGCGCTGGTGTCGGGTCTGCCGCTTGTCGATGGCAGGCTGACGCCGGGGCTCTTCTCGCGTGCCGCGGCCCGGGCCGGCCTGTCGGCGCGCATTGTTCGCCGTCCTGTCGAGCAGCTTTCAGCGCTTCTGCTGCCGGCGGTTCTGCTTCTCGATGACAATGAGGCGGTCGTTCTTATCCGGGAGCCGGATAAAGGAGTGGCGCAAGTCATTGTGCCGGAGACCGGCCGCGGTGTCGTAACGGTTGATGCGAGCGAGCTTGCGGGAAGTTATTCAGGCTATGCGATCCTGCTGAAGCCGGAATATCAGTTCGACCAGGATGATGATGGCAAGAATGCAAATTTGGACAGGAACTGGTTCTGGAGTGCGATAACGCCGCTCTGGCCCACCTATCTGCAAGTACTCGTGGCGGCAGCCCTGATAAACATTCTTGCGCTTGCGACCCCGCTCTTCATCATGAATGTTTATGACCGCGTGCTGCCGAACACGGCGCTGTCGACATTGTGGGTGCTGGCGATTGGCGTGATCCTGGCAATCGGGTTCGACTTTACCCTCAAGATGCTGCGCAATAGTCTTATCGGCAATGCCGGGCGGCGGGCGGATGTGCTTCTGGCCAGCCGCTTGTTTGCCCATGTACTCAATCTCGATTTGAGCAAGCGGCCGGTGAAGACCGGCGAGTTTGCAAACCAGCTCCGCGATTTTGAAATTGTCCGCGAGTTCTTCACCTCAAACACGGTCGTGACCCTGACGGACTTCATTTTTATCTGGCTGTTCATATTCATTATCTTTCAGATAGCCGGGATTTTGGCGCTGGCGCCCGCCCTGGCCGTGATCGCCGTTCTGCTGGCTGGCGCATTGCTGCAATTTCCGTTGCGGCGCATTGTTGGCCAGGCACAATCGGAAGCCACCCACCGCCACTCTCTCTTGATTGAAGCACTGACCGGCCTTGAGACCATTAAGACCTCGCGAGCGGAGAGTCAGTTCCAGGTCCAGTGGGAGCTGTTTGTCGGACGCAACGCGCGCACGGCGGAGAAACTCCGCTCGATTTCCGCGCTCGGCGCAAATTTTACCACCCTCGCGCAGCAACTGGTCACGGTCGGTGTGGTGATCCTTGGTGTCTATATGTTCGATCGGGGCGAGGTGTCGCCAGGCGCCATTATCGCGTCGGTGATTCTGGCGGGGCGCGCAGTGGCGCCGCTCGGGCAGATCGCGGCGACGCTGGGACGATCCCAGCAGGCGATCTATTCTTTGCGCACGCTGGATCAGATCATGTCGGTGCCCGGCGAGGATGCCGGGCAGGGGCGTCATCTCAACCGTACCATGGCCGCAGGTTCGGTTGTTTTCGACAAGGTCTCTTTCACCTATCCGGGATCGGAAGCGCCGGCGCTCAACAATGTGAGTTTCAAGATCGAGCCGGGCGAGCGGGTTGGCATTATTGGCCGGATCGGATCTGGCAAAACCACGCTTGGACGCCTTATTGCGCGGCTTTATAAGCCAACCGAGGGCTCGCTGTTGCTGGATGATGTGGAAATCCGTCAGTATCACTCCAGCGAAGTTCGCCGCCGGGTTGCCTTTGTCTCGCAGGATTCCTCACTCTTCCATGGCACCGTTCGAGACAATATCGCCCTGGGTGCGCCCCATATTTCAGACGATCTGGTGATCCGCGCGGCCGATCTGTCCGGGGCGTCCCAGTTCATTAAATTGCATCCGCAGGGCTACAATATGCCGGTGGGAGAGACCGGGCGGTTCCTCTCCAGCGGGCAGCGCCAGACGATAGCGCTTGCCCGAGCGTTCTTGTCCGATCCCCTGATCGTGTTCCTGGACGAGCCGTCAGGCTCGATGGATCCAGCTTCGGAACTGGCTCTTACAGAGAGATTGCGGACGGCTTTCCGCTCCGATCAGACATTGATCGTAACAACGCACCGCACGGCTATGCTGGCGCTGGTTTCACGGCTGATTGTCATCGAAAATGGCCGCGTGGCGGCCGATGGACCGCGCGATGTTGTGCTCAAGGCGCTTCGCATTCAGGCAGACTCGCAAACTTCCGTTGGCGCCGGAAACCGGGACGTGGCCGGAGAGGAACAGTCCACGGGACCGCGCCAGAAAAGCTCTATAAGGCCTTTGGCGCCTGACCGGGACGCGAAGAAGGACTAGGGTTGAAATGCAGTCACGGGCAAACGCTTGCATCGTGGCTGCGTGAATGGGACATTTGAAGGACAGGGGATGGAGGGGTCATATGAGAGTGGTTAGGGGTGGAGTTCTGGGGGCGGCGTTGCTCTTGAGCGTACCCGCATCTGCGGCCGAATTTGGCACCCCCCAAAACACCTGCCGCCTGGCTGGGGACAGCTCGGAACTTGCAAATTATCAAAGCATTCGCGCGCTGCGCGGCGAGGTGTGGACCCGCTTCGAGCATGCAGCGGAGGTTTCAAAATCCGAGCGTGCAATCCGCAGTTTGTCGCCGCTTTTCTTGTGGGCGAATGAGGCCAAGATCAGTTGCGCCAAGGTCTATGGGTCATTGCGCAGACCAACCAAATGGCGCAAACGGCCCGATTTCGTCATGCTGCAAAAATGCGATTGTTTCTATCAGCGCATGACGCAGTATCTCGGGCGATAGATTCCCCCCGTGAGTCCGGACCTTAAAACCAGTCAATGGGCGACCTCGCCGCCCGAGCGCGAAGACCTGAACTTCGTCAGGGACGTGGAAGCAGCGTTGCGCGATAGGCCGCCGCGCGCGTCCACGATTTTCCTCATCACCTGCGCGGCGCTTTTCACGGCGTTTCTGGGCTGGTCTTTTTTTGCCGAGATCGACGAGGTGACCCGGGGTGAGGGGCAGGTTGTTCCCTCGACCAGGAAGCAGGTCGTTCAGAGCCTGGAAGGGGGCATTGTCAAAGAGATTTTGGCCCGTGAGGGCGATGTGGTGAAAAAGGATCAGGTGCTGCTGCGGATCGACGACACTGGTTTCTCCTCCGATCTTGGTGAACTGGTGGCGAAACAGCGTTCGCTCAGTGTGCAGGTCAAGCGGCTCCGGACCGAAGCGGACAACCCGGATACAAAGGATATCGACTTCGGCAAGAAGTTACCCGAACTCGTGCCGAGTGTTGTGGAGAATGAGCTAACGCTTTTCAGCATCCGCAAGTCCAGTCTGGAAAACCAGATCAGCCTGCTCAACGAGCGGCTGACACAGCGCAAACAGGAGCTGGCGGAACTGAGGGAAAACAGGAAGCGGTTCAAGAACGGGCTGGATATCGCGCAGCGGGAATTCGATATCAAACAACCGCTGGCATTGCGCGGCATTGTCTCCAAAACGGATGTTCTGAAACTTGAGCGCGAAATTTCCGACCTCAAGGGGCAGCTTGCGACAACCGAACAGTCGGTGCCGCGGGTGGAGGCGTCCATTCGCGAAGCTGAACGCCTTGTCGACGAGCAGAAGCTGGCATTCCGGCAGGGCGCCCAGACCGAGCTGAATGCCAAGCTGTCGGAATTGACGGTGGTCGACCAGTCGATAAAGGCGGCGAGCGACCGGGTGGAACGCACCGACATCCGCTCTCCGGTCGATGGCATCGTCAACAAGCTGCATGTCAATACTATCGGCGGCGTCGTGAGGGCCGGCGAGCCGCTGGTGGAAATCACGCCGGTGGAGGATGTGTTGCAGGTCGAGGTGCAAATCCAGCCAAAGGATATCGCCTTCATAACCCCGAACCAGAAGGCGCTCATCAAGATTACCGCCTATGATTTTACGATTTATGGCGCGCTTGACGGGCAGGTGGAGAATATTTCGCCTGACAGCTCGCGCGATCCAAACACCAATGAGAGCTATTATCTGGCGACCATCAAAACCAATGAGACCATTTTGAAGAAAGGCGGTCGGTCTTTTCCGATCATTCCGGGCATGGTGGCGCAGGTCGACATCGTGACGGGCAAGAAAACGGTTCTCAACTATATCCTCAAACCCATCATCAAGGCCCGCCGGGAGGCGCTGCGCGAACGCTAGAAAGCCCCGCGAAAAGGCGCCCCCGCGCAAAACTCAACCATGCCAAACCCTGTTCTCATAAATCTTACGCGCGGGAACCTCATAGAGAGTTTTCACCGCGGCTCCTTATGTATCGTTCGCGGCGAGGGCGAGCCGGTTCTTGCGCTTGGCGATGTCACGAGCCCGGTCTATCCGCGCTCGGCGATCAAGCTGTTGCAGGCCTTGCCGCTTGTGGAAAGCGGCGCGGCGGATGCATTTGGGTTGGGCGATAAAGAGCTGGCGCTGGCCTGCGCGTCTCACAATGGCGAAGTGCTGCATGCCGAGACGGCGGGCGCCATGCTGGCGAAACTCGGTCTGTCGAAAAACGATCTGGCCTGCGGGGACCAATGGCCCATGCGCGAGGAGGCCGCGCGCGAGCTGGCGGCAAAGGGTGAGAGCCCGACCGCGCTTCACAATAATTGCTCGGGCAAACATGCCGGCATGCTGACCCTTGGCGCTCATTTGAAAGCCAGAGTGCAGGGCTATGAACATGTCGACCATCCGGTTCAGCGCCAGGTGCGCCGGGCGATTGAGGACATGACCGGCGAGGCGGCACTGCCCGAATTATGCGGGATCGATGGATGTTCCCTGCCCACCTGGGCCATGCCCTTGCAGGGACTGGCGGGAGCTTTTGCGCGTCTCGCCACGTTCTCGGGTCTTGCGCCTGTGCGGATGTCAGCGTGCAAACGTCTTATCCATGCCTGCACGAGCGAGCCGCAGATGGTGGAAGGGACAGGGCGTTTCGGCACCGGCGTCATGCGCGCGCTGGGCGCGGCGGCCTTTGTCAAAGGGGGCGCGGAGGGCGTCTATTGCGCCGCCTTCCCTGAACAGGGCGTCGGCATGGCGCTCAAAATGGATGATGGCGCGCGCCGTGGGGCTGAAGCGGTTGCGGCGCATGTCATCGCGGCGCTTTTCGCCGGGCGCATAGAGGGTGCGAACGATCTCCTCAATATGCAGCTTACCAACTGGCGCGGATTGAGGGTGGGCGAAATGCTGCCCTCGGATGAACTTGAAAGCGCACTCGCGGGTATGCCGCTATAGGGGCAGAGGCGCGCCCGGCTAGACCGTTTCTGTTCTCAACAGAAACGGTAAGGCCGCGACTGCGGCCCGGCGCTTATGCGCCGCGCCCGCGCAGACCCGCGCGAAGCGCGGATAGGTCGTGAGCGAAAAAATCTAAAGCGATACGTTTCCGAATACGGCGATATTGCGATAGGATTCAGCGCTCGACTTGGCGAGGTCCGGTCCAAGCAGCTTGCCATGATCCGTGGCGCGAACGCCGCCTTCCGCCGTCTTGGAAATCATGTTGTTGGTGACAAACGCATAGCCCGCATCCGCCGTCGTAGAGATGCCGATGCCGACGCGCGCCTCACGTATCAGGTTGCCCGTCACATTCACGTCGCGCAGATATTTGCCCCAGCCGATCATTATGCCGCCGCCGGGTGCGCCCTCGATCAGATTGCCCGAGACCATGGCGTCCGCTTCCACGCCGATGCCGACGCCGCGCTTGCCCTTTCGCAGGAAAAGATTGCGGATCAGATTGCCTTGCGCGACAGCCATGCGGCCGCCCTCGTTGAAATTGGTGATGGAGATGCCGCTGGCCGCCCTGTCAATCAGATTATTGACGATCATCGCGCCCTCGAAACCGAACTCGGCATAGATCGCGACCTCTCCCAGGCGGGCGCAGCTATTGCCGATGACCTGAAAATTTGACGCGGCATTGCCGCGAATGGCGGAAAATGCGCAATCGGTAATCCTGTTTCCAGTGATTTGTACGCTATCCGCCCTGAATACATTGATGCCATTGCCATTTTGTCCCGATCCGCCACGTTCTGCGCGAATGCCATCCACGCGATTTTGTGCAATGATGGTGCCGTCCTCGCCGGCAGAGGACCGCCACACCTGAATGCCGTTATTGCCACAGTCACGGACAGTGTTATGGCTGATTTCCAGACTTCTGGAGTCGTTGCAAAAGAGGCCTGTAATGGCGGCTTTCGTAATCTCATTGTCGGCAATTTTCCCCGAGCACCCGGTCAATGAAATGCCGTTCGCGCTGCTGCCGGTGACCTTGCAGCTGGTTACGCTCAAACCCTCGACCCGGTCCGCGGAGAGCAGGGCGCTTTCATTCCCCCTGGCGCCGGGGGCCGCGCCGCCGCCATCGAGAACAAGCCCGGACAGATGTATGTTCGCGGCGGAACGGGCGGTCAGCGCGGCCCTGTCTCCGGTCAGTTTCAATATGCTCTGGCCGGCTACGCCTGTGAGATTGGAGTTGGATTTCAGAGTGAGTTCGCCGGTCCGGTATTTTCCAGCGGGGATATGGAGGATCGCACCGGCCTTGGCGGCGTCGTCGATGGCTTTCTGCAATTTTCCGGTCTGATCGGCCTTGGCGTTTGGCCTGACCCCATAATCCAGGACCGATTGGGAGCCGCTATGCGCCTTTGCGCTCTGCGCCACCGACACCCTTGGCCCGGCGGCGGTGGCCGCAAGCCCGGCGCCAAGGCCGACGCTGCCCAACATCATCTGTCGCCGATCCAAGACCATGGTTCTTTGTCCTCCCTTATTCATTCGCAAAGCAAGCGCGATGCCAAGCAGCGTTAATCAATTCCGTTTTTGTTGCCATGTCATGCGCGTCGATGCGCGCCAATGCAGTGATCGAGTATCACTTCGGTCCCGGCCAATAGCGTTTCCTTGTTGAAAATCCGCCCCTTTTCATTCCTGGAAGGTATTTGCGCCGGCCGGATCGGCGGGATGTGAATGAACCCGGTCTGACGGGTGCGCGCGTTGCCCGCGCTTTGGTGGAGCGAGAGGTAAAACAGCATGTTGCACAGATAGCGTCCCGCGCTGGGAGAGGTTGTTGCGCAATGAAGCCGCGCGCGCAGCTTTGCGGCGAGCTTGTCCGCGCCGAGGGTCGCCCGCAGGGCATGCGGTGCACCGCAAACCAATTCACCGGGCCGGTATCGCCTGCCTTGCGCATCCGCGTGCGAGCAGGCGCAGTTGCGGGCCATCGTCTCTATACGAAATCCTGAGGCGTGTTTCTGCACGCCGAAATGCAGTGCAATATGGGGATCGAACCCGGCGAGTTGTTCCGATGCGAACCGCTGCGTTGCGTCCCATGTAGCCGGGATAAGCGCGGTCTCCAGCGCGATATGCGCGGGCAACCGGGCGCGCCGTTCGCCGATCCACTGCAATAACAGCTCGCTGGGGTTCGATCTGACGCCGGGAAAAGCGCCAAAACCGGTCACGAGAATTCTGATTGGCCTTGGGTCCGGCATTTGCAGGCCCGAACTCATGAATTCATGAGCTCCAGGATTTCTTCAACCGCCAGCGCCGGGGTGAGTTCGCCTTCGCGCACCTGCGTTTCAATATGCGGCAGGCGCTCAGCAACTGCCCCATTTTCGCGCAGCGCCGATTTCAGCCGGTCTTCCAGCATGTCATGCATCCATTTGACGGCCTGGGCCTGGCGGCGGGTGGTGAATTCTCCGGTTCTGGTGAGCGTTTGCTTGTGTTCCTCGATTTTTTTCCACAGATCGTCCAGACCGGTATTTTTCAGGCCCGAAATCGTGACGACGGGAGGCGACCAGTTGGGGCTGGTCGGCGCAATGATGTTGAGGGCTGCGCGATAGACGCTGGCGGCCGTCCTGGCCCGCACCATATTGTCGCCGTCGGCCTTGTTGACCGCGATCATATCGGCGATTTCAACAATGCCCTTCTTGATGCCCTGCAATTCATCGCCGGCGCCCGGCAGCATGAGGGCGAGGAAGAAATCCACCATTTCAGCGACAGCGGTCTCCGACTGCCCGACCCCAACCGTCTCGACAAGAACCACGTCGAACCCCGCCGCTTCGCACAGCGCCATGGTCTCGCGCGTTTTTCGCGTGACGCCGCCGAGGGTGCCGGAGGTGGGGGAGGGGCGCACATAGGCGTTTTCGTCCTGGGCGAGGCGGGGCATGCGCGTCTTGTCGCCCAGAACCGAGCCGCCCGAGCGGGTGGAGGAGGGGTCGACGGCAAGTACCGCAACCTTGTGACCGGCTTGCGTGAGGTTCGTGCCGAGCTGGTCGATGGCGGTCGACTTGCCGACGCCGGGAACCCCGGTAATGCCGACCCGGTACGCCTTGCCCGTATCGGGCAGCAGCGCCTGCAACAGCTCCTGCGCCAGCGCTTTGTGATCTGCCTTGGTGCTTTCAATGAGCGTAATGGCGCGCGCCAGCATAACCCGGTTGCCGGAGCGCACGCCGGTGGCGTAGTCCTCCAGGGTCAGGTCTCTGCGTTGTTTTTGAGCCGCGCACATATTTGCGGGTTAGGCGGAATCGCTGGCGATGGCAAGTATTGACAATTAATGATTATGTGTTACGTATCACGTAATGAAACTCGGAGTGGCCCGTGATCCGGTCTTTCGCCAGCCGTGATACCGAGCGGCTACACAATCTGGAGCGAGTTCGCCGTTTCCATTCCTTTGAAAGGGCTGCTTTGCGTAAGCTCAGAATGTTGCACGCCGCTCAGAAAATGAACGATCTCAGGGTGCCGCCCAATAACCGACTGGAAAAGTTGAAAGGTGATCGGCGAGGGCATTGGAGTATTCGTATCAATGACCAATGGCGGATTTGTTTCCGGTGGCAAGATGGCGATGCTTACGATGTTGAGATCGTCGATTATCATTGATGAAATATAGTTTCGGAGAAATTCAATGCTATCTCCTGTTCATCCCGGCGAAGTTCTGAAAGAGGAATTCATGGTGCCGCTTGGCGTCAGCGCAAATGCGCTCGCCCGGGCAATTCATGTTCCTCCAAACCGTGTTGCGGCAATTGTCAACGGTACGCGCGGTGTGAGCGCCAACACAGCTTTGAGGCTGGCGAAGGTGTTCGGCACAACGCCGAACTTCTGGCTGAACCTGCAAAATGCCTTCGATTTGGACACTGCACGAAGTGATCTGGGTGAATTGGAATTGATGTTACTCGTTGATGGTTCAACCTAACCAGATACGCTATCCGTTACAGCCTACTCCGCCGCCGCGCTTGGCTTGAAGCCCAGCTCGGCCGAGAGTTTCTCCAGCAGGTCAGACGCCGCGTCGGCGATAACCGTGCCCGGTCCGAAGATGGCCTTGGCGCCGGCGGCATAAAGTTCGTCATAGTCCTGAGGCGGGATGACGCCGCCGGCGACGATCATGATGTCGCCGCGCCCCTGGGCTTCAAGCGCCTGCTTGAGTTCCGGCACGAGCGTCAGGTGGCTCGCGGCGAGGGATGAGACGCCGACGATATGCACGTCGTTCTCGATGGCCTGCCGGGCGGCTTCTTCGGGTGTCTGGAACAGCGCGCCGATATCCACATCGAAGCCGAGGTCCGCAAAGGCGGAGGCGATGACCTTCTGGCCCCGGTCGTGCCCGTCCTGGCCGACCTTGGCGACCAGAATACGCGGGCGCCGGCCCTCATGGCCCTCGAACGCCTCGACCAGTTTTTGAACCTTTGCCAGCGATTTCCGCATGGTTCCAATCTCTTCCCTGTAGACGCCGGTGATGGCTTTCACCTCCGCCTGGTGCCGGCCGAACACTCGCTCCATGGCGTCTGAAATTTCGCCGACCGTGGCCTTGGCGCGCGCCGCCTCTATGCATTGGGCGAGCAGGTTGCCTTCCCCTGTGTCGGCGCATTTCGTCAGAGCGTCAAGAGCCGCCTGGCACCCGGCCTCATCGCGTTCCTTTCTCAGCCGCTCCAGTTTCTCGTGCTGCTGGCGGCGCACGGCGTGATTGTCGACTTTTAGAATTTCGATCTGCGCCTCGTCGCTTACGCGGTACTTGTTCACGCCGACGATGGTCTGACGCCCCGAATCGATGCGCCCTTGCGTGCGGGCGGCGGCTTCCTCGATCTTGAGCTTCGGGATGCCGGCTTCGATGGCGGCCGACATCCCGCCAATATCATCGACTTCCTGTATGTGCTCCCAGGCTTTCGCCGCCAGATCCGCCGTCAGCTTCTCCACATAATAGCTGCCGCCCCACGGGTCGATGACGCGGGTGGTGCCGGATTCCTGTTGCAGCAAAATCTGCGTGTTGCGGGCGATGCGCGCGCTGAAATCGGTCGGCAGCGCCAGCGCTTCATCCAGCGCATTGGTATGGAGCGACTGGGTGTGGCCCTGCGTCGCCGCCATCGCTTCGATACAGGTGCGCGAAACATTGTTGAACACGTCCTGGGCGGTAAGGCTCCATCCGGATGTCTGGCAATGGGTGCGCAGACTCAAAGAGCGCGGGTCCTTCGGGTTGAACTCATTCATGAGCTTGGCCCACAGCGCGCGCGCGGCGCGCATCTTGGCGATCTCCATGAAGAAGTTCATGCCGATCGCCCAGAAGAAGGAGAGGCGCGGGGCAAAGGCGTCGATGTCCATGCCCGCGGCCACCCCGGCGCGGGTATATTCCACGCCATCGGCCAGCGTATAGGCGAGCTCCAGGTCCGCCGTCGCGCCGGCTTCCTGCATGTGATAGCCGGAGATCGAGATGGAATTGAATTTCGGCATGTTCTTCGACGTGAAGGCGAAGATGTCGGAGATGATCCGCATGGAGGGGGCGGGAGGATAAATATAGGTGTTGCGCACCATGAATTCTTTCAGAATGTCATTCTGAATGGTGCCTGAAAGTTTTTCCGGCGGAACGCCCTGTTCCTCCCCCGCCACGATGAACAGCGCCAGCACGGGCAGCACCGCGCCGTTCATGGTCATCGAGACGGAAATCCTGTCCAACGGAATGCCGTCGAACAGGGTGCGCATGTCGAGAATCGAATCGATGGCCACGCCGGCCATGCCCACATCGCCCTGCACGCGCGGATGATCGGAATCATAGCCCCGGTGCGTGGCGAGATCGAAGGCGATGGACACGCCCTGCTGTCCGGCCGCCAGATTGCGCCGGTAAAAGGCGTTGGACTGTTCCGCCGTCGAGAAGCCCGCATATTGGCGGATGGTCCAGGGCCGCTGAACATACATGGTCGGGTAGGGACCGCGGAGATAGGGCGGCAAGCCGGGGCGCGTATCGAGAAAATCGAGACCGTTCCGGTCGGCGTCGCTATAGACCGGCTTGATGGCAATGCCTTCGGGCGTCTCGCGCGCCGGGCCGGGCGCGAGCGCCGTTTCCGCCGTGGCAGCGTCGAAGACGACTTTCGTGAAATCCGGCAACTGGCTCATATTGTCCAATCCCTAGCGCCGCTTCAGGCCCAGCACATCATGGGCGTCATCAAGCATTTCAATGATATTACAGCCCTGGTGAATAAATCCGTCAACGCCGGCTTGTCTTAGTTCTTTGCGCATATCACCGGGTCGCCCGACCAGATAAACCCGCATCGCTCCCGCATCCTTGAGTGTTTTTGCGGTTTGCGCCCCCTCATCGCCATAGATGTCATCGCTGGCGCAGAGGCAGGCAATCGGGGAGACGGATTTGTCGTAAGCTCCACTGCCATCGATGGCGACCGTCTCAATTCCCCCGGCGGCAAAGAACATTTCCGCATAGCTTGCGCGCGCGCCATAGTCGCTGGATCTGCCGAGCGTCAGAAGCGAAATCCCGGGACGATGTTCGCAGGCTTCCAGATAGGCATCCGATGCCTCGCGCAGCATCTCAAAAGGTTCAGCGGGACGGCGCAGCGGAATGGGTTCAACCGTAATGGCCGGATCTTCCAGATCATCGGGCACCGGGTGGGGATCAACGGAAACCGGTGTCTCGTCGAGATCGGGAAAAGAGCTCACGCCGGTCAGCTCTTCTTTTCCCAAAGCAATATCGCGGGCGCGGGCCTCCGCCGTCTCGGCAAGCATGGATTGTATGAACCCCTTACTCAGGGCCTCGGCCATGCCGCCTTGCGCCTCGATTTCCTGGAACAGCGTCCAGGCTTTTGCCGCAAGGTCCTGTGTGAAATCTTCGACATACCAGCTGCCGCCCGAGGGATCGATTACCGCCCCGAGAGACGCTTCCTCCAGAAGAATGATCTGGATGTTGCGGGCAATGCGGCGGGCCAGGGCATCCGGCTGGCCGTTCGCATATGTGAAGGGCAGCACAGTGAGCGAGTCCGCCCCGCCAAGGGCGGCCGCCGCGGATGCGATCGTTGTGCGCAGAATGTTCACATGAGGGTCGAGCTTTGCGAACATACGCAATGATGTCATCGCGTGGAGGCGTATGCCGGGCAGGGCATCGCCCGCGCCCGACACATCGGCAATACGGGCAATGAGCGCGCGCGCGGCCCGTAGCTTGGCAATGCCGGTGAAAAAATCCGCATCGCAGGCGAGTGCAAATTCCATCTGCGCCAGTCCGTCCCGGGGCGAAAGGCCCGCCTCCTCCATGGCGCGCAGATAGCTGGTCATGGTGGCGCAGAGGCAGCTCAGTTCCTGCGCCTCGCTGGCCCCGCCATCGTGATAGGGCCGGGCGTCGGCCAATATTGCCGTTACCTGCGGGTAGCGGTCATGGGTCTGGCGTGCGCACCGGGCCATTTCATCGAACGCCTGTTCGAAGGAGAGCGGGTGCCCGCCCGTGCGGGCCAGCACGCCCAGCGGATCGAACCCGAACCCGCCAATCACTTCATCATCGCTCAATCCGCGATTGCTCCAAACTTGCTGAAGGGCGGAAGCGGCATTGGCGGCGGCGTGACCTGGCTCAAGCCACACCCCGGCCACCTCCAGCGCGACGCCCTCCAGCGCACGCTCGAGATCATCCGGTGAAGATAGTTTCAGTCCGCTCTGTCCGGGGGCGGAAACTTGCAGGGAAATCGCCGTTGCGCCGCCTTCGAGATCCTCGAGGATGGCTGCATTGGTCTGCGCCGGGTCAGATGCTGCGTAAAGCTGGCGGATATGCCATGGCGTCTCTCCGGTTTTTGCGCGAAAACCGCGTATGAAGGGGAGGGGTGCGCCAGGCATACCCGCGGGGTCTGCCTGGCGCTCACTTTCACGCGTATAGAGCGGTTTGATTTCCAGGCCGTCACGGGTGTGGGAGACCAGCGTCTTGTCGAAATCGGCGCCCTTGAGCGCCTTCTCCGCCAGCGCCCGCCAGGCCGCGTCATCGGCGCCGGGAAAGTCACCGGCCAGGAGTAGCTTGCTCATGGTTCACCGCTGCTTGCCCAACCCAATCATGGGTGCAGTTCCTTCAATAGAGCGCTTGGCCCGCCATAGTCTGCGTCATCTCTATCATATGCTTGTCATTCGCGGGAGCAGGCCCAAAGTTGCGGACTGGATTGCGCGCGGGCAATAAAAAACGGCGGCCCGGAGAGACCGCCGTCCTAAGTCTTCGCCGATGAGTAGAACCTAGTAGGTCATAACCGGCTTGAGTTTTTTCGCATGCGCTACCCAGGCCTTGACCTGCTTCGGGCCGGGCAGTTGCCGCACCAGCTTCTTTTTCGCGTTTTTGGCGGCCATTGCGTCATACAGGTTCTCGGGCTTGCGGTTGCGCAATTCCTTGACCGTGTCGACGCCCGCGGCTTCCAGAAGCTCGGAATATTCCTCGCCAACGCCGCGGATGCGCATCAGGTCCGCCATATTGGTCCATTTGAGAATCTGGGTCTCTTTAAGGCCGGACTCTTTCGCAAGGTCTTTACGGCCCTTTTTGGAGGCACCACGATCCAACAAATGTTTGGTCTGCGTGATGCCAACCTTCTTCAGCATTTTCGTGAATTTGGGACCGATCCCTTCAATGTCGATGATCGGATAACTCATCTCCAGCACCCCTCGTTTTCATTTGCTCTCAGCCAAAGTCTCCGGACTTGTATACATTGTCGCTATTGCCGACAAGCCAATTGGGCATATGCCTTATCTGGCCTCGCATCTTGCGTGTGAATAACGTAGGACATTATTGGTCGCGCCAAGCGCGCGGATGGACCGATTAGACCCGGAACCGAGAAATGCGAGGGGGGGCGTCATGAGCGACGAAGAAACAGTTTTCATTGGCAAAAGCACCAAGCGTGAATCCCTTTTATTGAAGCTTGCCAATCGCCACGGCCTGATCACCGGCGCCACCGGCACGGGCAAGACGGTCTCACTGCAGATATTGGCTGAAGGGTTTTCGAAACACGGAGTGCCGGTGTTCTGCGCCGACGTGAAGGGCGATCTGTCTGGTGTGGCGGTATCGGGAGTGTCAAAGGATTTTCTGGAGAAACGGGCCAAGACAATTGAGTTTGACGACTATGAGTATGAAGCCTTTCCGGCTGTTTTCTGGGACCTGTTCGGCGAACAGGGCCATCCCATCCGCACGACGGTCAGCGAAATGGGTCCGCTGCTTCTCGCGCGGCTCATGAATCTCAACGACACCCAGGAGGGGGTGTTGAACATCGCTTTTCGTGTAGCTGATGAAGAAGGGCTTCTTATTCTCGATCTGAAGGATTTGCGCGCACTGATGGTCAATGTCTCCGAACGCGCGGCGGAGCTGTCGGCCGAGTATGGCAATGTCTCGAAGGCTTCCGTTGGCGCAATCCAGCGCTCATTGCTCATGCTTGAAGAGCAGGGCGGGGAAAATTTCTTCGGCGAACCGGCGCTGGACATCAAGGACCTGATGCGGAAGAACGCGAAAGGCGAGGGCTATATCAATGTCCTGGCCGCCGACAAACTGATGCAGTCCCCCCGGCTCTACGCGACGTTTCTCCTGTGGCTTCTGTCAGAATTGTTTGAGGAACTTCCCGAGATTGGCGATCCGGAAAAACCCATTCTGGTGTTCTTTTTCGATGAGGCGCATCTGCTTTTCAGCGAGGCGCCAAAAGCGCTGATCGAAAAGGTCGAGCAGGTTGTGCGCCTCATCCGCTCGAAAGGCGTCGGCGTTTATTTCGTAACCCAGAATCCGCTGGATGTTCCCGACACCGTATCGAGCCAGCTCGGCAACCGTATCCAGCATGCGCTGCGCGCTTTTACGCCGCGTGAGCAGCGTGCGGTGAAAGCGGCGGCGGAAACCTTCCGCCCCAACCCGGACTTCAAAACGGAAACGGTTATTATGGAACTGGGCGTTGGCGAGGCGCTTGTCTCCACCCTTGAGAAAAAGGGCCACCCGTCCATCGTTCAGCGCACGCTGGTGCGCCCGCCATCCTCGCGGCTCGGGCCGCTCACCGAAGCGGAGCGCAAGGACGTCATCAAGGACAGCCCTGTTCACGGTGTTTACGACGACAGTGTCGACAGGATTTCCGCCTATGAGACGCTGAAGAAGCGCGCCCAGCAGAAGGTCGAATTGGAGGACCAGAAACGCGAGCAGGAGTCCAAAGCCGCGACCGAGAGCCGGGGAGGATTCAGCCTTCCGGACTGGATAGGCGGAAGTGCGGGAGGCACGGCCAGCTCCAGTAAGAGGCCGGCCCGGCGCAGGAGTTCGCGGCGGCAAAGCACGACCGAAGCCCTGACCAAGTCGGTGGCCCGCTCAATGGGAACAGCGCTGGGCCGCGCATTGGTGCGCGGAATCCTTGGGAGCCTGAAAAAGGGCTTTTGAGTCCGCCTGGCGCAAATGTCTCAGGCGGTAGAGCTTTAATTCCGTGTGGACATCTACTAGATGGAAATATGGGCTTGGTTTTGCGGCCCGCGGGGAAGCAACTTCCACAACATATTGAACCAGGGAGGCTGAAATGGCCATTATATTGCGAGGCTTGAAAGGCGCGCCGGTTAAGCGCCTGCAGGAGAAACTCGGTGTCGACGCCGACGGCATATTCGGGGGCGGCACGGAACAGGCGCTGAAAGACTACCAGAAAGCCAATGGCCTGAAGGTCGACGGCATAGCCGGGCCCGATACCTTTGCGCAGATGGGCCTCTATGACCTGGTCCAGCTCCGGCGCGGCTCGCGCGGCTCCACCGTCAAAAAGATGCAGGAGAAGCTCGGCATCGATGCCGACGGCAAGTTTGGCTCCGGCACGGAAAAGGCCGTTAAGGCATATCAGGAAGAGAACGGCCTCAAGGCCGATGGCATTGTCGGGCCGAATACGCTCGCCAAGCTCGATTTATTCGATGATTCCAAGGCCAAGAACGTGCTTGCTTCGGCGGCTGACGCGGCGGAAGGCATCTGGGATACGATTGAAGAAGCCGCCGATGGCGCGCTCGACCGTGTGAAGAAGATGTTCGGCTTTTAGGTTCTCGCACGAACGTTCCGGTTACACGATAGTTTCGATTTGGTAACAGCGCATGGCCGGCACAACCGGCTGTGCGCTGTTACCATATTGATCTGGCCTTCCGCTCGTGCCATTGCATCATTCTTGTGATGGTTGCAGGTGAATCGGCGTATGAGATCAATTAAGCGAGCCACTGTGGCTCTCGCCATATTTTTCCTTGTGCTGGGCGTTCTGGCGGGACGGGGCGAGGCCGATGAGGACAGTCTCGCCAGCAAGGGGCGGGTGCTGGCCGAGAAATACTGCGCCCGTTGTCATGGCGTGGGAAGGGACGACAAGAGCGCACACCGCGCCGCGCCGCCCTTCCGCACATTCGCCTTGAACTGGCCGCTGGAAAGTCTGGAAGAGGCTCTCGCCGAGGGCATCGTTACCGGCCATCCGGACATGCCGGTTTATCAGTTCGAACCGGAGCAGATCGCCGCTCTCATCGAGCATTTGTACGACATATCGGACACAGCGAACCGCTAGAGCGCGGTCCGTGTCCCGGTTCGGAAAACCGGCCCGGTGTCCTCAGCTTGCCGCTTCGAACAGCTCCGCCACATAGTCCCAGTTGATCAGGCTGTCGACCCACGCTTCGAGATATTTCGGGCGGGCATTGCGGTAGTCGATGTAATAGGAGTGTTCCCAAACATCGCATCCCAGCAGAGGCACCGCGCCATGCACCAGCGGGTTCTCGCCGTTCGGCGTCTTCATGATCTCGAGCTTGCCGTCCTTGAGCGCCAGCCAGCACCAGCCGGAGCCGAACTGGGTCAGTCCGGCCTGGATAAACGCCTCCCTGAACGCGTCGTATCCACCCAGATCCTCGGCAATCTTGGCCTCCAGCGAGCCCGGCATACCGGTCTTGCCGCCGCCGCCTCCAGGCTTCATCCACTTCCAGAAATGGATGTGGTTGTAATGCTGGGCGGCATTGTTGAACAGGCCGGCATTGGAGCCGTGCGAGGCTTTCACGATCTCTTCCAGGGACCTGCCTTCAAGGCCCGAGCCTTCAAGCAGCTTGTTTCCGTTGTCGACATAAGCCTGGTGATGCTTGTCATGATGATATTCGAGCGTTTCGGCCGACATGACCGGCGCGAGCGCACCATGGGCGTAAGGGAGGTCAGGAAGTTCGAATGACACAGGAAGGCCCCTCTCGATTTGTGATGTTGGAATGTCTGTTCATTAAACTACCGGCTCTGCGGATGCCAGGCAAGAAACCTGCCTGATGCGGACGCCCTGAACGGGCAATCAGCAAAAGGCCTGAATGCCGGTCTGCGCCCGCCCGAGAATGAGGGCATGAATGTCATGGGTGCCCTCATAGGTGTTGACCGTCTCGAGATTCAACAAATGCCGGATCACGTGGAACTCGTCCACGATGCCGTTTCCGCCATGCATGTCGCGGGCGGTGCGGGCAATATCCAGCGCCTTGCCGCAATTATTGCGTTTCATAAGTGAAATTGCTTCCGGCGTTTCCCGGCCTGCGTCGAAAAGGCGGCCCAACTGAAGCGCGCTTTGCAGGCCGAGGGTGATTTCCGTCTGCATGTCGGCGAGCTTTTTCTGGATCAGCTGATTGGCGGCCAGGGGCCGCCCGAACTGTTTGCGGTCCAGAACATATTGGCGCGCCGCGTGCCAGCAGAATTCAGCCGCCCCCATGACGCCCCACGAAATGCCAAAGCGCGCGCGGTTAAGACAGCGGAACGGACCGCCAAGTCCTTGCGCGCCGGGCAGCAGGTTTTCTTCCGGCACAAAGCAGTCTTCCAAGACGACCTCGCCCGTTTCCGATGCGCGGAGCGAAAACTTGCCCTCGATCTTGGGAGTGGAAAAACCCTTCATGCCGCGCTCGACAAGGAAGCCGCGTATCACGCCGTCTTCGGTTTTGGCCCATATCACACAGACATCGGCGCTGGGAGAGTTGGAAATCCACGTCTTGGCCCCTCTGAGGATGTAGCCGCCATCGGTCTTGACGGCGCGCGTGCGCATGCCGCCGGGGTCAGAGCCCGCATCGGGTTCAGTGAGGCCGAAACATCCGATCATCTCGCCCGACGCCAGCTTGGGCAAAAACTTTTCTTTCTGCTCTTGCGTGCCATAGGCGAAGATGGGGTAGATCACCAGAGAGTTCTGGACGCTCATGGCCGACCGGTAGCCTGAATCGACGCGCTCGACCTCGCGGGCAATCAGGCCATAGGACACATAGCTCATTTCAGATCCGCCATAGCGTTCAGGCAGTGTGACAGCCAGGAAACCCATCTCCCCCAATTCGCTCATGATTTCACGCTCAAATTTCTCACTGCGGAAGCCTTCAAGAATCCGCGGCATGAGTTTTTCCTGAGCAAATCGGTGCGCATTGTCGCGCACCATGCGCTCCTCCTCACTCAGCTGATTGTCGAGATCGAGAGGGTCTGACCAGTTGAATACGGTCTTTGACGCTGGAGCATTCTGGGCATGGGCGGACTCGGTCATCGGCGGTGTAACTCCACACATTGAAATGTAACTCGGATGGCATTCCCTATAGCGCGTTTGGGCAGGGATCAAAAACGGCCGGTGCGGTGCGGGCTATAAATCTCAACCCGGGCTCTCCAGCCCGCCGGTGACTTTCAGTGCGAACGCATAGGCCAGCGCCACCTCCTTGAGCCGGTCGAAGCGGCCCGATGCGCCGCCATGGCCTGCATCCATATTGGTCTTCAGCAGGATCAGATTGTCGCCCCTCTTCAGCGCGCGCAGTTTCGCGACCCATTTCGCCGGTTCCCAATAGGTGACGCGCGGGTCTGTCAGACCGGCGATAGCCAGAATATTGGGATAGGCCTGGGCTGAGACATTGTCATAGGGAGAGTAGGCCGCGATCGTATCATAGGCGTTGCGGTCTTCGGCAGGATTCCCCCATTCGGGCCACTCCGGCGGCGTCAGGGGCAGGGTTTCGTCGAGCATGGTGTTCAGCACATCGACAAAGGGTACTTCGGCGATAATGCCCGCAAACAAATCGGGCGCCATATTGGCGGCGGCCCCCATCAGCATACCGCCCGCGCTGCCTCCATGGGCGACGATGCGGCCGCGCGAGGTGAAGCCTTCGCTGACAAGATATTCACCGGCGGAAATGAAATCCTTGAACGTGTTGGTCTTGGCCGCTCCCCTGCCTTGTTTGTACCAGCGGTAGCCCTTGTCTTTTCCGCCCCGGACATGGGTGATCGCGTAGACGAAACCCCGGTCCACGAGGCTGAGGCAGTTGGTGTTGAAACTTGCGGGGATGGATATGCCATAGGCGCCATAACCGTAGAGCAGAAGCGGGGCGGACCCGTCCTGCAGTGTGCCCTTGCGGTAGAGCAGGGTAACCGGAACGCTTTCGCCGTCATGGGCCGGCGCCATGACCCGGCGCGTCACATAGTCCGACGCGTCATGCCCGCTTGGCACTTCCTGTGTTTTGCGCAGCACCCGGTCCCGGCTCTGCATGTCATAGTCGAACACTTGGGCCGGCGTCGTCATGGAGGAGTAGGTGAAGCGCAAGGTCGTCGTGTCATATTCATAGCCGGACGAAAGGCCCAGCGAATAGGCGTCCTCGTCAAAAGAGATGGCGTGTTCCGATCCGTCATCAAACCGGCGGATGACGATGCGCGGCAGGCCGTCTTCGCGCTCAAGACGCACCAGATGGTCTTTGTAGGCGGTCACGTCGAGGATCAGGCGGCCCGGGCGGTGCGGTTCTATTTCGCGCCAGTTGTCCGGGCCCGGCGTGGCGAGCGGTGTTTCGACAATTTTGAAGTCTTCCGCCCCGTCACGGTTCGTGAGGATGATCAGATTGTCGCCATGATGTTCGACCGCATATTCGTGGCCCACTTCGCGCGGGGCGACAATGCGGGGCTCGGCCTCCGGTGTGCCGGCGTCGAGAATTCGGACTTCGGATGTCTGGTGATCATGTGCGTCGATAACGATAAAGGCCCGGCTTTGCGTTAGCCCTACGCCAACGAAGAAACCGGGATCGGCTTCCTCATAGACGAGGATATCGTCGCCGAGCGGCGTGCCCAATGTGTGGCGGAAAATCTGCCGGGGCCGGTGGTTTTCATCCAGCTTCGAATAAAGAAGGTTTTTGCCGTCCCCGGCCCAGACCGCACCGCCGCTGGTATCGGGAATGGGGGCGCCTATCTCATTGCCGGTTTCTATCTCCAGAACCCGGACGGTGTAATATTCAGATCCGTTGGTATCGCTGGCATAGGCGACGAGGCCGTGGTCGGGGCTATGCGCCACGCCGCCGATCCTGAAATAGGAATGGGGCTCAGCCAATTTGTTGCCATCGATCAGAATCTGGTCTCCATCGCCATCGCGCGGGCGACGGCAAAAGAGAGGATGCTGGCCGCCCGTGACATAACGGGTGTAATAGGCGAATGGGCCATCGGGGGCGGGGACACTTGAATCGTCTTCCTTGATCCGCCCCTTCATTTCCTCAAACAGCAGCTCCTGCAATTTCTCCGTATCGGCCAGGATCGCTGCCGTGTAGGCATTCTCCGCCTCCAGAGCGGCGCGGATATCGGCATCCAGTACGGCCGGGTCGCGCATGACCTCTTGCCAGTTTTCCGCGCGCAGCCAGGCATAGTCGTCCACCCGCTCGATGCCGTGGCGCGTGTCGCGGACCGGGCGCCTTTCAACCGCCGGCGGCAGGAGTGGAGAATTTTGCTTGTTCATCCTTGTTCAGCAATCCTCTGAACGGTTCTGGTCGTTTTCGCAATCCATAACCAGAGCTACACCATTGATGCAGTAGCGCAAGCCGGTTGGCTCGGGACCGTCAGGGAAGACGTGGCCCAGATGGGATTCACAAGCCGCGCAGCGCACTTCCGTTCGCCGGCTGAACAGCTTGTTGTCTTCGTGTTCGCTCAGGGCGTCTTCCGAAACAGGAGAGTGGTAGCTCGGCCATCCGGTGCCGGAATCAAATTTTGCATCGGAACGAAACAGCGGTTCGCCGCAGCCCACGCAGCGATACGTGCCCTGCTTTTCGCTGGAATGGTAGGGATGCGAGAATGCCGGTTCGGTCCCATGCAAGCGCGTCACGGTATATTGCTGCGGCGTGAGCTGCTGTCTCCACGCCTCGTCCGACTTTTTGATTTTCGGCTGCTTGTTGCCGGCACTCATGCCGCGTTCTCCGAAGCTGTTTTGTTTTCACCCGATTGCGTAACTGATTGCTATCCGGGAGGATACCGTAGCTTGATTATGTCCACCCTTTCTCCCGCAATGCCAGCATTACGTCCTTGATTCTTTGGCCCGGACAGGAACGATAATTTCCGTTTGTCCTCAAGGTTACGCTTGGAAACTCAAGTGATGCTTGATCGATGAAGCGAATCTGTAACAATCCGCCAATTGCGAATCAGTCTATGCTCGCCCATTGGATACCGACGGGACGGGATAATCTAAGAAGCGGGAGGGGTGGCGCATGCTTTATGGAAGCATCGGACTGGTCTTGTTTTGCTTCTGGTTGGTTTTATCAGGCAACTACACAATCATTACGGTACCGGCTGGTATCCTGTCGGTCCTTGGCATTGTCGCGCTGTCGCGCCGCATGGGCGTGGCGGATGAAGAAGGACACCCGATCCACTTATTGCCGCGCGCCGTAACCTATTGGCCGTGGTTGATTCTCGAAATTGCCAAGTCCGCCTGGGATGTCACAAAGATCATTCTTCACCCCAAACTGCCAATCACCCCGACGCTCATTCGCCTGAGGGCCAGTCAGCGCACCGCGGTCGGGATTACCGCCTATGCCAACTCCATCACCTTGACGCCGGGCACGATTACCGCGCGGGTCAGCGGAAATGAATTTCTTGTTCATGCGCTGACGCGTTCGGGGGCGGAAGAACTTGCCGACGGGAAAATGGACCGGCGGGTCAAGAAATTCGAGGTGGGGAAATGATATTGGCGGCTGCCTCACTCGCCGTCCTCATGGCGCTGGCGCTTGGCGTTATCCGGGCCCTGCGAGGGCCAACGGTGTTCGACAGGGTTCTGGCCGCCAATGCCATCGGCACCGGGGCCATCATGCTGCTCGCACTGATCGGGTTTCTGACCGGCAGGCCGGAGTTTCTCGACATCGGCATCCTTTACGCGCTGCTCAATATTATCGGCACGCTCGCGGTCCTGAAATTCTTCCGTTACGGGGATTTGAGCCATCCCGGCGGTGAGGAGCCGGCGGAGTCATGATGGCCGGTATCCTGGATTTTATTGGCGGGGCTCTGATTGCCATCGGGGCATTTTTCTACCTGGTCGGCGCGATTGGCATCTATCGGATGCCTGATGTTTTTACGCGCATGCACGCCGCCGGCATTTCCGACACTGTGGGTGCGGGGCTGTTGCTCACGGGCATGATGTTTCTTGCCGGTTTCAGCCTGGTCGCGGTCAAGCTCGCGATCATCCTCGGCGTTATCTTGTTCACCAGCCCGATCGCGACCCATGCGCTGGCCCAGGCCGCGCTGCATGAGGGTCTCAAGCCCGTGGGCGTTGGCAATCAGGTGCTCGTCGGCCCCGGCGCGCAGGCCGGGCCGGAGAAGATCGGACGGAATCCAGGCAAGCCGGCAAAGTCGTCTGCCAAGGCCAAGGCCAAGTCATCGGCAAAGGCAAAGTCGAGCGTAAAGCGAAAATCGCCGGCGAAGCGTAAGCCTGCGGCAAGAACCGTAACCGCGCGCAAGGCAGGCGCCGCCAAACGGAGGACCCGGTCATAGAAGCCCTCATCAACATGGCTCTGTTGACGCTGCTGGCCACCATCACAATCGGCATCATCCGCCTGCGCAATCTGTTCGCGGTGGTTGTTCTTGGCGGTATCTACTCCTTCCTCATGGCGAGCGTCATGATTGTGCTCGACGCCGTCGACGTGGCCATGACGGAAGCATCGGTCGGCGCGGGGATTTCAACCGTGCTCATGCTGGCGACGCTTTATCTGACAAAGACCCAGGAAACCGTGCCGGCGCACACACCGCTTCTGCCGCTCTTCGTTGCGGTGGCGACCGGTTTGGTGCTGGTGTTCGGCACATTTGCGCTGCCGCCCTTCGGGGCGGCCGACACGCCGGTCAATTTGAATGTGGCTCCCTATTATCTCGAGAACTCGATCAGAGATACGCTGGTCCCGAATGTCGTGACCTCCGTACTGGCGAGCTATCGCGGTTTTGACACGCTCGGCGAAGTCGCCGTGGTTTTCACTGCCGGCATCGCAGTGCTCATGCTGCTCAAGGGTAAACGCAATATGAAACCGGGTCCCAAGCGCCGGAGGGTGCGCTGATGAGGCTCGACGTTATCTTCCGGGTTACCGCAAAAATTATCATCCCCTTCGCGCTGGTGTTTGCGCTCTATGTGCAGTTCCACGGAGATTTCGGGCCCGGCGGCGGCTTTCAGGCCGGTGTCGTGGCAGCAGCGATGGTCATCTTCTATGCGATCATCTTCGGGCTTGAAGCTGCGCAGAAAGTCTTCCCCCCGCGCCTGGTGGAACTCATGGTTCCGGCCGGGATCGCCATTTTCGCCGGGGTTGGCGTGATCAGCATGCTGCTGGGCGAGAATTATCTCAACTACTCGCCATTCGCCGCCAATCCTGCGCTCGGTCAGGAATACGGGATCATTCTGGTTGAGATCGGCGTGCTCGTAACGGTCTCGGGCACCATGGTCGCAATCTTCTATTCCTTTGTTGGGCGGGGGCGCTGATGGACCTGCTTCAGACAATCGTCGCCCACTACAATCACTGGATCATTATTTTCCTGATGGTGTCCGGTCTCTACATCGTCGTTGCCCGGGGCAACATGATCAAGAAGCTTGTCGGGCTGGGCCTGTTCCAGACCTCCGTATATTTGCTCTATCTGTCGCCGGGCAAAATTCTCGGCGGCACGCCGCCAATTCTTTCGCCGCAGTTTTCGGTTTATTCGAATCCGCTTCCGCATGTTCTGATCCTCACCGCAATCGTTGTCGGAGTGGCGACGCTCGCGCTTGGACTGGCCCTGGTCGTGCGCATCAACGAGGCGTTCGGGACGATCGAGGAAGACGAAATTTTTGCCGGAGAAGAAGACGAATGATCGCGGCAAATCTTCCTGCCTTGCAAGTGGTTCTGCCCCTTTTAGGCGCGGTTCTGTGCGCATTTCTTCAGCGCGGCGTATGGGCGTGGGGCATAGCGCTCGTCGTCAGCGTTGCCATGCCGTTCGTGGCCGCGGGATTGCTCATTCAGGTGCTGGACGGCGGGATCATCTCCTATGCAATGGGCGGATGGGAGCCCCCGATCGGCATCGAATACCGCATTGATGTGGTCAACGCGTTTCTGCTGCTGCTGGTCTCAGTCATCGGCGCGGTCATCATGCCCTATGCCAAACGGAGCGTTGAAAAGGAAATAGCTCCCGAGCACCAGCCCTGGTTTTACGCAATCTATCTGCTCTGCCTTTGCGGTTTGCTTGGCATTGTGATCACTGGCGACGCTTTCAACGTGTTTGTTTTCATGGAAGTTTCCTCGCTGGCGACCTATGCGCTTATCGCCATGGGGCGGGACCGCCGCGCGCTGCTCGCCGCTTATCAGTATCTGATCATGGGCACGATCGGCGCGACCTTCTACGTCATCGGCGTGGGTCTGCTCTATTCGATGACCGGCACGCTCAACCTGGCCGATATGGCGAACCGGCTGGAAGGGATTGAAAACTCCCGCGCGGTTCTGGCCGCGCTGGCGTTCCTGACCGTTGGCATCAGCCTCAAGCTGGCGCTCTTTCCGCTGCATGTCTGGCTGCCGAACGCTTATACCTATGCCCCCTCGATGGCGACGGCGTTTCTGGCGGCGACCGCAACCAAGGTCGCCGTCTATCTGCTGTTGCGCTATTTCTTCACCGTCTTCGGGGCATCGATAATCTTCACCCGCCTGCCGGTTGCGGAAATCTTCCTCATTCTGTCATTGGCCGCCATGTTTGGCGCGTCGATTGTTGCGGTGTTCCAGGACAATGTGAAGCGAATGCTCGCCTATTCGTCGGTCGCTCAGATTGGCTACATCACCCTCGGCATCGCCATCGCTAACAAGACAGGGCTGACGGGGGGAATTGTTCATCTCTTCAATCACGCGCTTATAAAAGGGGCTTTGTTTATGGCCATCGGCGCGGTGTTCTACCAGATCGGATCCGTCAAACTCGACGATCTCGCGGGGCTCGGCAAACGCATGCCGATCACCATGGGCGCCTTTGTCATGGCCGGGCTCAGCATTATCGGCGTGCCGGGAACGGTCGGCTTCGTATCGAAATGGTATCTGGGGCTCGGCGCCTTCGAGCAGGGCTGGTGGTGGCTTGTGTTCCTGCTCGTCGCCAGCTCGCTGATCTCGGTTGTTTATATCGGCCGCATTGTAGAGGTGGTCTGGTTCCGGCCGGTTTCGGCAGCCGCCAAAAGGGCCAAGGAACCACCACTCAGCATGCTCCTGCCGACGCTTCTTCTGGTCGCGGCGACGGTCTATTTCGGGTTTGACACTTCGTTGACGGCGGGCATCGCCGAACGCGCGGCCGAATGGCTGCTGGCGGGGATCAGATGAGCGGCGAAGCACTCATCATATTGACGCTGCTTATTCCCGCCGCAGGGGCAGTGCTCATCGCGCTGACTTCGTGGCAGGAAAATGTGCGTGAGGGCACGACATTAGTTACCGCCGCCGCGCTCTTCTTGGTGGTGATGACGATCCTCGGCCGGGTGATGGACGGCGAACAGCCGATGACCGGCGCGTTTCAGGTCGTGCCCGGTCTGGAGCTGGCCTTCAGGGTTGAGCCGCTGGGAATGATATTCGCCTGCGTGGCTTCCAGTCTGTGGATTGTCAATTCAATCTATTCCATCGGTTATATGCGCGGCAACAATGAGCCGCGCCAGACGCCTTTTTACGTTTGCTTCGCGGTCGCGATAGCCAGCACGCTGGGCATTGCATTCTCCGCCAACCTGTTCACGCTGTTTTTGTTCTACGAGATACTGACGCTCTCCACCTATCCGCTGGTCACCCATAAGGGCGATGACAACGCCAAGGCGGGCGGGCGCGTGTATCTGCTCATTCTGCTCGGTACATCCATGCTGCTGCTGCTGCCGGCCATTATCGCCACGGCCATGATCGCCGGGACGCTCGACTTTACTCCTGGCGGCATTCTCGCGGGCAAGGCCGACAACACCACAATCGCGCTGCTGCTGGCGCTGTTCATGTTCGGTATCGGCAAGGCGGCGCTCATGCCGTTCCACCGCTGGTTGCCCGCGGCCATGGTCGCGCCGACGCCTGTCAGCGCGCTCCTGCATGCGGTCGCGGTCGTCAAGGCCGGTGTATTCACCGTCGTCAAGGTGGTCGTTTATGTGTTCGGCGTCGATGCGCTCGCCAGCAGCGGAAGCGCGGATTGGCTGGTCTGGGTGGCGGGGTTCACCGTAATCGCGGCATCGGCCGTCGCCCTGCGCCAGGATAATCTGAAGAAACTGCTGGCTTATTCGACCGTCAGTCAGCTTGCTTATGTGGTTCTCGCAGTATCAATTCTGACGCCCCTCGCAGTCGTTGGCGCGGCCCTGCATATCGCCGCCCATGCGATCGCCAAGATCACACTCTTTTTTGCCGCCGGGTCGATCTACACCGCGTCTCGTCTGACCGAGGTCAGTCAGCTCGACGGGATCGCCCGGCGTATGCCGTGGACCATGACCGCCTTTGCGATTGGTGCTCTGTCAATGATTGGCGTGCCGCCAACGGCGGGCTTCTTGGGGAAATGGTTCATGCTTGTAGGAGCAATGAATACCGGCGAGTGGGTTGCGGTCGTTGTGATCGTTTTAAGTACGCTGATGAATGCGGGTTATTACCTTCCAATCATCGTTCGAGCCTTTTTCAAACCTCCGGGAAAGGATGTGAAGGCTCATGTGAAGGGTGAGGCGCCCATGCCCATTGTGATGGCGCTGACGGCGACGGCGGCGGGCACCGTTCTGATGTTCCTGTTCCCGGAAGTACCGCTAACGCTGGCTCGGCTTTTGGCAGGAGTGTGAGATATGGCCAAGGTGAAATCTAACGGGGACGACCACTGGCTTGCAAGGCCGGAAAACATCCGGCTTGTGTGGTGGCTGTTCATCGCTGTTCTCGTTGCCACCGTCCTTTCCGACCTAGCAGTCGAGCATAAACCAAAATTCGGCATCGACGGCACTTTCGGCTTTGCAGCCTGGTTTGGACTCCTCTCCTGTGTTGCGCTGGTAGCTTTCGCCAAGGCATTGGGTGCAATCCTCAAGCGACCGGACACCTTCTACGATGGCTGATTTCCTTATCCCGCCCGGACTGGCTCTGATCGCCGCCGGCCTCCTGGTCCCGATGGTTCAGGGCCGTGCGCGCAGCGTCCTTCTCCTGGCCGCTCCGCTTTTGACTCTCTGGCTGATCTGGCAGGTGCCGGATGGCGTTGTGCTGTCATTTGAGTTCATGGGATATGTGATCGCTCCGGTGGAGGGCGATGCGCTGAGCCGTCTTTTTGCGACGATTTTCGCGATCATGGCATTTGGCGGAGGGCTGTTTTCGCTCAACCGGGACAACCCGACCGAGCTCAGCGCCGCCTTCGTTTACGCTGGTTCCGCGATCAGTGTTGCCTTCGCGGGCGACCTGATCACGGTTTTCGTCTTCTGGGAAATCATGGCCGTTGGCTCGACGATCGTCGTGTGGTGCGGGGGCGGAGAAGCGCGGAGGGCAGGCCTGCGCTATGCCGCAATCCATTTGCTCGGCGGAGTTTTGCTCATGGCCGGGATCGCGGGCGAAATTGGTGCGACCGGGAGTACTGAATTCCGGGCAATGCAGCCCGACAGTATCGCCCGATGGCTGATCCTCGCCGGATTTCTCATCAATGCCGGCGCGCCTCCGCTTTCGGCTTGGCTACCCGACGCCTATCCCGAAGCGTCGTGGAGCGGCATGGTGTTTCTGGGCGCCTTCACCACCAAGACTGCGGTCTATGTGCTCCTGAGAGGGTTCCCGGGCACCGAGCTTCTAATCTATGTCGGGCTCTATATGGTGTTCTACGGGATCGTCTACGCCATTCTCGAGAACGACATCCGCCGGTTGCTGGCCTACGCCATCGTGAGCCAGGCGGGCTTCATGGTCAGCGGCATCGGCATCGGCAGCGAGATCGCTCTCAACGGCGCCGCAGCGCATGCCTTCGTGTCTATCATCTACATGGCGGTTTTGGTGATGTCGGCGGGGTCGGTTCTTTATATGACGGGCAAGCGGAAATGCACCGAGCTCGGCGGCCTGTTCCGGACCATGCCGCTGACCTGCGTCTGCGCCATTGTCGGAGCTCTGTCGATCTCGTCATTCCCGCTGACCGCGGGCTTTGTGGCCAAATCGATGATCCCGCAGGGGGCCGCTGATGAAAACTTGATGATCGTCTGGATACTGCTTGCCGCGGCGTCCGCGGGGGTGCTCTTTCATGCCGGGATCAAGTTCCCCTGGTTTGTATTTTTTCAGAAGGATTCCGGATTGAGGCCGGATGATCCGCCCTGGAACATGAAGGCGGCCATGGTGCTGTTCGCGTTCTTCTGCATCGCTCTTGGCGTCTATCCCGAACTGCTTTACGCGCTTCTGTCCTCTCCTGTGGACTATGTGCCCTATACCGGCGCACATGTGGTCTTCCAGCTGCAGCTGTTGCTGTTCTCCGGCCTCGCTTTCTTCCTGATGCTCGGCTGGCTGAAAAGCACCATGACCATCACGCTGGATTTTGACTGGTTCTACCGTGGTCTCGGCCGCGCGCTGCAACGCGAATTCCAGATAAAGGGCAGTGCGGCGTGGGCGGCATTCGCCGACAGGACTTATCGTGCGGTTGTCCGCTTTTTGGAGACGGTCTACCGTCACCATGGCCCGCAAGGTGTCCTGGCGCGAACCTGGCCGACCGGCAGCATGGCGTTTTGGATCACACTTCTCCTCGGGGCATACCTCATTGCATACTATCTTTAGGTGAACGAGATCCACCGCACGGTTGGGTCTGGGTGTGAATTTCTATGTTTTTTAGAAAATCCATGCCCAAAAACCTTCTGAGAGAAATTTTCACCTGAGAAACATTTGATTTTTATCAAGTATTATAGATACGCGCCTGCGCGCGGTTCTTGGACGCGCACCCGAATTTTGGGATGCTATGTCAAAATTAATACAAAAGTTTTGCACATAAACCTTGCACGGAGTATCGTGGCGGCACCTGTTCATCTGCATAATATGTATGTTTTTTAAGGTGTTATGATGGATTCCGCAATGGATGAGGGGTCATTTGCGCGGGATACCGAATTGCTTGAATTTTGAAAAATACTCGTATAGATTACTGCCCAACTTTGGCATGTATATCTGTAGAAATTTACGCTTGCGCTGCATAACCGGTATCAAGCAATGAGGATCATTGCCTGATTCCGAAGAACAATCTCATTCTTGCCAAACTGTAGACAAGTTTCTGAGAAGTTTGTTCATCTGAGCGATCACAATTTTTGCAGATATCACGTAACTGTGGAGACCGTCCAAATGGAAGAAAATAAAATTACTGAGGGATTAGTGGAGCTTACAGCTGATATCGTTTCGGCATACGTAAGTAACAACGCGGTGGTTTCCGCTGATCTGCCCACGCTGATAAATGAAACATATGATGCCTTGAGTAAGGCAGCTGCAAAAGCATCTCAACCAATTACGGAAGAATTAAATCCGGCAGTGCCTATCAAGAAATCGGTTATGCCGGACTATATCGTCTGTTTGGAAGACGGTAAGAAATTCAAGTCCCTGAAGCGTCATCTTCGGACTCATTATGACCTAACTCCGGAAGAATACAGGGACAAATGGAGTTTGCCGCACGACTATCCGATGGTTGCGCCAAACTACGCGGCCGCCCGTTCGGCGCTCGCCAAGAAGATGGGCCTGGGCCAGCGCCGGAAAGCCTGAACCGGGCCAGGGCTTACTTACTGCTGCACCCGGCCTGAACGCTAACGCCAATGAACTTGCATGGGTCACGGCGCCGCCCCTTGTTTTCCTCTTCCCCTGTTTTTTGGGAATTATGGCGCGGGCAGTCTTCTCTTGTCTTCAAGAGAAGCGACCTCTGCCTTTAGGGCTCTCGCCAGCGAAAGATGGCGTTCAAGGTCATATGACCAGTGGCCAGCCGACCCCCGGCGTCTTTCCGCCCGCATGGCCTGACGCAGCTTCGCGATTATTCTGAGCGCGCCCTCGATGCTTTTGTCGTGAGCCTCGCGAGGCCAGAGCGCAACCAGCCGGGGCAGATCACGCAAACGTCTATAATCCCCATCCGCAGGCCGGTTCCGGCCGCCGGTTTTTGCATCCCGCACTTTTTTATGGCGCAGGGGCGTTCCTGCGGGGACCGGAAGATGCCGGCCCTTCGACGCTGCATTTGGCGGTTCCGTTTTCATCACCTGGAATGATGGCGCATCTGGTGGTGCCGGGGATTAGTCTGGGCATTCAGGTCCGCTTCCCTGCATCAATTTCCCCCGCATTCTGAATCTTATCCCCGCTGCTCCCGCACCACGTAAGTTTTGACGAGAGAGGTATTTATTCCTAACAAGCAATATGCGGGATTCTGGGTTGCCATCCAGTGCCCGCGGTTCGCGGAAGGAGCGGCAATATGCAGTGCATTGAAGTTGAGGAAACGAGTGGCGCTCGATACTTTTCCAAACATGCGTGCATCCCGCCATTGCCGACGGGGCTTTCCCGGCGCGTTGTAGAGCAGGCGGTAGCTATTGCTTTTCAGGTTCCACTGTACGAATTGCGCGCGCGAACAAGGCGCAAAGCCCGGGTTGCCTTTGCACGGCAGGTGGCCATGTATCTTGCGCATGTGGCCTGCGGGATGACTCTTACAGAGGTCGGTACACTGTTTGGGCGCGACCGCACGACGGTAGCTTATGCCTGCCGTATCGTCGAGGATCGCCGTGACGATACTCTGTTTGATGCTTCCCTCGATCATCTCGAAACGGCGATTATCAGGCTAACCAGCGCGCTCAGGGTTCTGGAGTCCTGAGCATGGCGAGAATTGGAGAGGAACGTTCACGCCGTGTCACGGACCAGGAGTTGCGGCGTGAGGCCGCGCGTATTTTCCCGAAACTTGCAAATGACGCCGGCTTTATAGAACGGGTTTCAGATCCCGGCGGTATGCCCGAACCAGCCTTTGGAATCTTCACCCGGCGCAATCAGTACCGCCGGAAGGTGCAGGTGGTTTCCGAAGCGGTGGTAACGGAGCTCATGGCAAAGGGCCTGATGGCCGAGGCCAATGGAAGATATATGTTATCGGATGAAGGCCTGTTGTGGCTGCGGCGGCACCGTGCGGGAGCAGAGCCATTCCTCGAGCAGCATCAATTGCGTCAATCCTCGCATCGTGACATTCGAGGCGTGCGGCGTCCGGTGATTGTCAATGATGGCGAGAGTCCCTTGGGCTGGTTGCGCAAACGCAAGGACCGGGAGGGCACGCCAATGGTTGACAGCTCTCAATTCGAGGCCGGGGAGCGGCTGCGCATGGAGTTCGAACGCGCTCAGTTGTCGCCGAGTGTAACGTCAAACTGGGAAGGCGCCGCGCCGTCCAGACGCATGCGCCGGGCGCCGCCAGCGGGCGCCGCCGCGTTGAGTGACGAAGCACTCTCATCGCGCCAGCGTGTGGTGCGGGCGCTTGAGGCCGTTGGTCCCGAGTTGTCGGGCGTCCTCATTGACGTGTGCTGTCATTTGGTGGGCCTGGCGGATACCGAAAAAAGCCGAGGCTGGCCCCAGCGTTCCGGCAAGGTCATTCTGAAGATCGCTCTCACACGTTTGGCCAGGCACTATGGCCTGGATGGCGCCGGGGAAACGGCGCGGTCTGCACGGACCCGTATGCGCCATTGGGGAGCGGAAGATTTTCGTCCATCGCTGGCAAAGTGGCAGTGAGGCAGGGCTCCTGACCAAACAGAATGACGGCTATTTATGAGTTCATGACCTAGGCAGGCAGCGCTTGTTGCAGCGTGGCTTTCGCATCGCTGCGTATCCGATTGACCATTGAGACGAACCCGTTGGAGCGCTGCGGTGTCAGATGTTCACCCAGACCCAGCTCCTGAAATACTGCCCGGGCATCGGTGGCCAGTATTTCAGAGGCGGTTTTGCCGGAATAGATTGCAAACAGGATGGCAATGAGGCCGCGTACAATATGTGCATCACTGTCACCGGTAAAACTGAGCCGGGGACCATCGCCCGCGCCGCAGGTTTCCGTCCTGGTGGCGAGCCAAACCTGGCTGACGCAGCCTTGAACCTTGTTTTCGCTGGTCCGCGCGTCCTCGCTCAAGGGTTCAAGGGTCCGCCCCAGCTCGATAATATAGCCGTAGCGGTCCTCCCAATCATCAAGGAGTTCGAAGTCGGATCGTATGTCTTCAAGTTTCATGATGTTCAATTTCCTGATCAGGCGTATCCCTAGCCGATCGGGCATGTTCTGAAAACCCAGATGCTTAGAATGCATAATATCATGGGATGCGTACGCGGCGGCCGCAAAAAAATGGGCACGCACCTTGGACGGGGAAAGGGCAGGGGATTTCCGTCCGCGGTGCGTGCCAGGCAGGTAGGGCTGCCGGTAAACTGGTTCTCTTTAGATGCCAGCTCTGCCGTGTGCGCAGAGCGCGGCGATCCGTAAATCATTCCCCTTTGACGGCGACTTGGTTCCTGGTCGCGCGCCCGATAGTTAAAATTTCCGGCCTTGCGGGCCCAATCAGCAACTCTCGCGCCCGCCGGACCTCAACTAAACTCCAGACCCGTCGGAAGGCACGGACCATGACGGCCGCATGTCATCCGCGGTGAGCGTGCTTTTCGTCTCTCTGCGGAAGAAAGAGGGGCGGCGGTCGCTACGGTCGGATGCAGCAACATATGCATCGTCACCGGTCTTCTCCTGGAAGAATTCGACCAGCATTTTCGCGCCGAACTGAGCTTTCTTGCTGAATGTGTTGGCCGCGCTCTTTGAAGCCTCGCATACATCAGGATTGCGAGTGCAGAAGGTGCGCAGGTCTTTTATTGCGGTTTCTGCATTGCCATACACAACACGCTGGTCTTGCTCGTCAGTCGGCAGAAGCAGAATAAGAAGACTGAGCCAAAAGGCTGTTCTAATCAAAAACATTGGGTTGCCCTTTCCAAAAACAAGTTCGTATCCCTCGAACGATGGGCAAACCATAGCAATTACGAAATAATAAACCCGAAAAAAAATATGTAATAGTTGCTCTTAATTTGAAATAAATAAGTTTTGCTTTTGAGATAAAATTTAATATTTAAAATTTAAATCAAATATAAGACTAAATTAATTTAAATAAGCGGCCAATTTGACTAAAATGTTAGGCAATCCTCAAATCTGGCATCACCTTCAAAAATGGTGATTCCCTGCGTTTTCCCTCCAGCTGAGTCGCGTCGAGGCAAGTATCCAGATGGGAAATTGCATTATCCGAATTTCTTGTCAGGCGCCAAACACGTCCAGACGGCGCCGAAAGTCCCTGGCTGACAGAGTTCCGGCCGGGCTGCCCTGGTAGCAGTTCGTTAACCATAGCGAAACAATCGGTGTTTCAAGCCGTGATTATTCTTCTTTCAGGCGGCTGGAACAGGTTCGGGCACGGCTCCCTTCAGCTTTCCTTAAATGACCGGGAACATACTTTCCCGACAAGTTGCAGGGGCGGTGCCGTCGTATGGCGCCGAGGGAAAGTTGATTTCAATACGCAAAATCCGTGGTGTTAGCGCTTACTTCCGCTCCCTGGTGCATGATTCAGTGGGTGACAACGCATTGGCGGTCGCGCGTCACCAGTCATTTATTGCATCGCATTTGATCGGCGGTTTTCTCGCCCTGGCCGTATTCCCCGTGTATTTGGCGGTTATGGGGCAACCGACACTCCTCACCGGCGTAGCCTTCGCCTGGTTGATGTCACCCATATTGATTGCCGTTTTTCTTTCCAGAACCGGAAGTTTGGGACTTGCCCACCTGATTTCCGCAATAAACCTCACTGGTTTGGTGACCTTTGCGGCGGGGATTACCGGTGGAGCTTCGTCATTCCTTATTGCCTGGATGGTGGTTGTGCCGCTTGAAGCAGCGCTTTCGGCGGATCGCCGCGTTGTTCTTGCCGCCATCGGCGTGGCCGGCATCGCATTGCTCGCCCTGGTCACCGCTGAAGCGATGAATGTCCTTCCCGTCGCCCGAACATTCTCCCAGGAACCGGCAATACTTGCGCTTCTGGGCTCCATGTCGGCGCTGGTCTATGCGGGAGGTCTCGCTATTTCCGTGCAGGGCGTCTACGACCGGTCCGAGCAGGAAATCCGCCGCGGAGAGCAGCGCTACCGGCTGCTGGCGGAGAATGCGACCGATATGATTACCCGGCACAATGCCAAGGGGCAGGTGCTGTTCGCTTCGATTGCTTCTGAACAAATTCTGGGAGAACCCGCCTCGGCGCTTACCGGTAGCGGTCTGTTCGAGCGTATTCATGTAGCTGACAGGCCAGCTTACCTCACCGCGTTTGGCCGCTGTCTGGACCTCAATGCTCCGGTATCGGTCGAGTTCCGGATTAAGAAGCGAAAGGCGCTGATCGGACCGGATGGTGAAAGCGAAGATGGATATTGCTGGGCTGAGATGAGATGCCGGCCTGTATCGCACGATGATGGTGAGGCTTCAAACGCCGGCAGTATTCCTGAGGAAATTGTTGCCGTCACCCGGGACATTGCCGCGCGCAAGGCGCAGGAAGACCAAATTCTCAAGGCGCGCGACCTGGCTGAATCGGCGAACAAGGCCAAGACGCAGTTCCTGGCGAATATGAGCCATGAATTGCGCACGCCGCTCAATGCGATTATCGGCTTTTCCGAGATCCTGAACCGTGAGCTCTATGGCCGGATCGGCGAGGAACGGTATCGCGAATATGCGCATCTCATTCATGACAGTGGCGAGCATCTGTTGAGCGTGGTCAACGAAATCCTGGATATGTCCAAGATCGAGGCCGGTAAATTCGATATCGTTGCCGAACCGTTCAAGGTTGCAAGTCTGGTGAATTCCTGCTGCGAAATCATGCGCTATCAGAGCGGGAAAAAATCCATCGAATTGCAGATGGAAATGGAAGACCAGTTGCCCGAACTTGTCGCCGACAAGCGGGCTTGCAAACAGATTTTACTCAATCTGCTGGCCAACGCCGTCAAATTCACCGAGGAGGGCGGGTGTGTGGAAGTGACCGCGCGCCGCGTGGATGGCAATATCGAGATTGCCGTGACCGATAACGGTATCGGCATTTCCGAACAGGACATTCCCAAGCTGGGGAACCCGTTTGTCCAGGCTGAAAGCTCCTATGACCGAAGTTATGAAGGTGCCGGGCTTGGCCTGTCTGTCGTCAAGGGCCTGGTGCGGCTTCACGGTGGAACGCTGGATATAGAAAGTGTGCTTGGAGAAGGCACGAAGGTGAGTATCCTCTTGCCGATCGAAGGCAATACGCAGGCGGAAGACGATGCAGGTGAAGTGTGCAGCGGAGATGACGCACAGCAGCCAGCACCACTCGCAGTTGTCGCCTGAGGCAGACCTTCGTATCAGTTGCGGGCGGTACAAGCCGGCGCTGTTTAGCAATCCTTCACGTTGCCTTTTCATACTAAGCCTCTGTCTCTCCGCTTGAGAGGGCGTTCCGGTCAGGGGTCGGTGTAGCGTAGGGGTCATGGCAACACTGCAAGCAAGGGTTATGCTGTTTGCGTTCGTCGGATTGGCGGCGGCCATTACCTATAATGCGATTTTTCTCCAGACGGGGCGGCATCCCGCACCCATTTCGATCGATGCCGAAGACTCCGGCACGCATTCGGCAATAAAGAATCGCAAGAAAAGCGTTACCACCAGAACGCTGCCTCAGGTTGGCAAAAGGGCAGCCTTGTTGCCCCGGTCGCAGACCATTTTGGCAATCCAGCGCAAATTGAAAGAAGACGGGTATGAGCCCGGACCGGTGGATGGTGTCTTCGGCCATATGACCAGAGCGGCCATTATGGCTTACCAGCATGATCAAGGGCTTCCTGTCACCGGTGAAGGGTCGTCCCAACTGTTGAAGACCATGATTTTCGGGACTACTGCGGGAGCGTCCGGTCAGGGTGCTTCCTCGCCGGTTTCAAAAGAGACAAAGGCGCTTGTGAGAGCGGTGCAAAAGTCGTTGACCAAACTTGGTTACAAGCCGGGTCCCGCCGATGGTGTTTGGGGTGCGGCCACGCGCAAGGCGATCGAGCGTTTCGAGCGCGACCGCAAGCTGGATGTCAAAGGGCGCATCTCCGGCCGGCTCATGAAGGAATTGGTGCGGGCTACCGGCAGCAGTCTTGCTATTGTCATTTCGGGTTAATTGGTACAAACAGCGCAATAGTATCCAACCTCGTCTACCTGAAATTCCGCTATCCATGCGCATCAAGGCTGAAATCTGGGCCATGGCCTATATTCGCCGTTGTTCAAGCAACGGCGCGCCTGCGGTAATTGCCCGCCGGGGGCAAAGCGATGGCGGCGCCATCTTCATCAAGATCAATACGCTTGACGGCGATGTGGCCCTCTACGGGCCGGCGCCCGCCGGGTTGGATGCCAGCAGCGAAAACCGGTTGTGGATACTGTGCCTGGGAGAGGGCCCGGTCGCCGAGGCCGATGCCGACAGCTATCTCCTGCGGCAAGCTGAATTTGATCCCGACATTTGGATCATTGAGGTCGAAGACCGTGAACGGCGCCACTTCCTGGGCGACAGCGTTTCTGAGTGCTAACGCACGAACTGTTCGAAACTAAAACAGCCGTTAGCAGTTTTTTAACCATAACTGGGGCCTAATTGAGTCAAGTTCGCCAGCAAGCGGCGAAGGTTCATTGCTTCAGAAATGGAGAATCCGGGCCGTCACCAGAAAGGCTAGAGGGCAAGAAAATGGCCACAATCGTGGAATTTCGCCAACCCGAGACTCAAAGGAAGGGATCGGACGCCTCGTCGGCAACCGTGAAACATCCCAGAGGCCGTTCCGCCGAGATCATCATATTTCCCGGCGTGAGGATAGAGCGTCCCGCGGGGTCCGCGGTGGATGGCGCCGCGCCGAAACCGAAAAAACGTGCAAAACGAGCCGTTCGCAGGAAGCAGTAACGCGCTTAATTCGCCTGAATGAGTTTTTGTTATGAGTCGAGTGGTTGTGTTTTTGGTGCAAAGAAAATCCGGTGACCGTCTGAAGCCTCGCGCCACGCGGCCCGACAGGGCCCGTCATCAGGCCCTTCCCAAACAAATCGCCAGATATATTTTTGTTTTACTCTTGCTGCCTCTTGTCCTGAGCGCGTGTGCGATAGAAGGTGACTTCGGCAGACCGCAACCAACCATTTTTGACCGCGTCGCGGATGAATTTCTGTCCAGCAAAACCACACTTCTCGGCAGCCGTGGCGGATCAGGCGTAACCGATGACGAGATGGCCATGCGCGAAGCCGGGTATCGGCTTTCAAGCCCTCTGAACCCATCACCGCAAGGCGCAGCCGGGCCGTATGGCGGTTCGGGATATGGCGGCTATGGCGCACGGCCCGGCTCCGGTCCGGTCGGCCATCCGCTGGCGGCGATAGAAGGTGAGCTGAAAAGAGATCATCAGATGTTGACCCAGTTCGGGATTGCGTCGCGGCGGGTCCTTGTCACCGACAGCCGGCGGATGCAGGCGGTTTATGAAAACGATCCCAATCTGCTGGTAGAAGACAAGCGTTCCTCACGTGACCGCATGAGAGAGAATTTCAGCTTCATAGAGTCCACGTTCGAGGACTTCGGCAGAAGGCTGAAGGCGTATTATTATGCAATCGATGAAGTCCGTACCAATGCGCCGGACGCGTTTACGGTTGAGCTTGAAGGATCGCTCAGTCATTTGCGTGATCGTTCCGCATCGCTCGAATATGAGCTGACCCGTTATTTCGGAGTGGCGGTTGCGCGCGGTGAATATCAGCCACCGCGATTTGCTTCCAGAGAGCGGCCACGCTATGGACCACCGGTTCCCTATCGGCGATCAGATCAGCCGGTGCCCTATTCGTTCAAATAAAAGTCCATTACCGGCGGAAATCGGAACCGGGCAGGTTCCTTGAGCATGTACCGCGGCGCAGTGCTGCTTCCGTCTGGGCTGCATAACTGGGGCCAAGCAGTGGCGCGCGGATGACCGCAATGCCGTTGCGCACCGGTGTATCGACAACAATCAGGTCTTCTATCTCATCAAGCAAGCTGGCGCCGGCCTTCACGCCGACCTGATTCTGGGTGGAAATGATGATCTCAATTTTGCTGCGCTTCAGTTCCCGGCCGGTGATGGCGTAAAAATTCTCGCCGCTCGGCGTGTAGAAGGCAATGGACCACAAATCATCAAGAATTTGCGTGCTGAGCCTTACCGGCCCGTCGTCGAGATTGAAGCGGCACACGCTATAGCGCACATCCGGCGCCATCAGGGGCAGGGTTTGATGGGATGGACTGGCGGCCGGAAGGACGATCATGCGGTTTGCATCTGATAGAGCTGAAATTCGCGCCCAGGCGTTCTTCGGCGCAAGATATGGCATGCTCAACACCGCCGTGATGTGAATGAAGGCCGCAAGCAGAATGACCGCAAGAGCGTTAAATGCGACAGTTCTCATCTGCACACCACTTCGCGAATTGTGGGCAGTCCGCGCTCCGCGGCCGCCTTGTCAAACACGTTGTCTGCGTCGCGCAGTCCATAGGCCCGCAGAACCAGTTTCAGGCTTCCCTGCTGAGCGCTGGGGAGCCAGTTTCCGGGCCGGGCGCTGCGCGCCAGGACAATACGGAATGAACCATCCGCGCGCCGCGCCACATCTGTCCTGTTAAAGGAATGACGGCCCGCCTTGTTGGGTATAAGCCGGCCCGTGCCGTCATATGCCGCAAGGCTCCACCAGGCGGCATTCAGCGGCCGGCCCTCAACCACGTATTCGCAATCCGATGACAGTTGTTTCCCTGTCTCGTCGCTGGAGGCAAAGAAATAGAGCGCACTCGTTGCCGTAATAGGCAAACGGCCCGCACGCGCCATATACGCCTTGGTATAGGGGTCGGCGTCGGGTTTGCCCGCCTCGCGCCAAACGGACCAGGGGCCGACATAACGCGTTGTCAGGGCAGACCCCTCCTCGATCATATACCACGCCGAGCCAAGCCCCAGAACAAGGGCAAGGCCAAAGATGAGCAGTAGATTTAGGAGGGTGCGCACGATTGCTATCTGAGGGTTGTGCGCCGTTCACGATCGCCGGCGCCGACCGGCGCGCCGAGTGACGTCGATCTGCGCGGCACTGTCGCTTCGCGTCGCGGCTGGTTCTCTTTTGCAAGCGGCGTTTGCCCGGATTCCTTCAGAAGTGTACGGAGTTCCTCCAGCGCCTTGCGGGTGTCCGGCGACAATCTGAATAATGCCGGCATCGCCGACCGGCCTAGCGTGGCCTCGATACGCCTCAGCGCGGCGACGCGCTGCTGCTCAGCCAACTGGACGGGATTGAGCGGCACTCCCGGGATTTGAGGAATGTCGTATGTCGCATGCGCAAACATCATGAATTCTTTCCACGCCATTGCCGGGAGATTGCCGCCCGTTACGCGGGCCGTTGGCGAATAATTGTCATTTCCGAACCATGTCCCGGCGACATATTGACCCGTGAATCCCATAAACCAGCCATCGCGCCAGGCGGAGCTGGTTCCGGTTTTGCCTACCGCTGTTGTAAAGGGGAGTTGCGCGCGGCGTGCCGTACCGCTGGAAACCACCAGTGCAAGCATTGAGTTGAGCTGTTCGATTTTCTTCAACTCGAATATGCGCCGTGGCTTCGGCGCATCGCGCTCATGTACATAAAGAACCTTGCCGTGCGAGTTGCGTATTTCCTCAATGCCATAGGGCTTCACTGACATACCTCCACCGGCAAAGACAGCAAATCCACCGGTATGCTCAAGCAAGGTGAGCCCTGTATCGCCAAGCGCCATGGAGCATGTTTTCTTCACCTGTGTGAAGCCAATCTTGTGTACGTTGGCCAGGACTTTTTCCCGGCCCACAGCGAGTGAAAGCCGGACCGCAACCGTGTTCAGCGAGCGCATCAGCGCGTACTTCATCGGCATCCGGCCCCGGAAACCTCCAGAGTAGTTCCGGGGCGACCATCGCCCGCAGGAGACCGGACCATCAAGAACGATTGTTTCCGGTGTGTATCCGTTCTCAAGGGCTGTCAGATAGACATACGGTTTGAAGGATGAGCCTGGCTGGCGGTAAGCATGTGCCGCCCGGTTGAACTGACTCTCACCATAGTCACGCCCTCCAACCAAAGCCCGAACGGCACCGTCTTTTTCCATGGCGACCAATGCGCCCTGTCTCACACGGCGCGCGCGTCCGTATTGTCGCAAGACATTCTGGACCGCGGCTTCGCCCGCCTTTTGAAGTCCGATATCCACCGTCGTCCGGGCCGTGAGGACAAATTCACCGCGATCGCGCATGAGTTCCCGAACCTGCTCAAAGGCATAGTCGAGGAACCAATCCGGGGTATAAAAGTCATTGCGGTTCAGTATTTCGGCTGGATTGAGGCGTGCACCATGCACCTGACCTTCGGTGAGATAGCCGGCCTCCACCATGTTGGTCAGGATTACGTTGGCCCGGCCGCGCGAGGCCGGCAAATCAAGATGCGGGGCGTATCTCGCCGGCGCCTTGAACAGTCCGGCGAGCATGGCCGCTTCCGCCAAATTGACGTCCCGGACTGATTTACCGAAATAGAATTGCGAAGCCGCCTCGACCCCGAATGCGCCGCCGCCCATATAGGCACGGTCGAGATAGAGCTTCAAAATCTCGCGTTTGGAAAGCCGTGCCTCAAGCCACAGGGCGAGAAAGGCCTCGTTGATTTTTCGCTTTAGCGATCGTTCGGGCGAGAGAAACAGGTTCTTGGCAAGCTGCTGGGTGATGGAGCTGCCGCCCTGAACCACGTCATTCGCCCGCACGTTTTCCACCAACGCCCGGAATGTCCCCAGAAAGTCGATGCCGAAATGGGTGAAGAACCGCCGGTCTTCTGTCGCCAGCGTCGCCTTGATCATAATGTCGGGTATTTCATCGAGCGGTACGGCATCGGAATGCAGGATGCCGCGTTTGCCGATTTCGTTGCCATAGCGGTCCAGAAACGTAACGCTGAATTTACCCGCAGTTTGCCACGCCGTCCGTGTTTCCTCAAAGGCCGGGATCGCGAAGGCGAGCATGACAATCAGTGCGCCGGTTCCCATGGTTGCCGATTCGGATAAGGCCTCGTTGAAGAGCCGCCGGTATCCCGAGATCTGGAACCGGGCGAAAAAGCTTGAATAGGCACTCCACCAGTCGCGAAACTCCGCCCAGGTGCCGAACAAGCCGGCATCGATCGATGAATCGAGAGCGAGCCAGTTGACCCGCTTTTTTCTGCCAGTCTTCTTGAAAATCCAGTCGCGCACCGGTGACCCGCAATCATTGCGCCGGCAGGGCATTCGATTCTGTCCGGCAATTGTCGATAAGGTATGGAAGACTTATACCTGATTTTCGGGCAAATCCATGACGATCACAAGTGGGAGTTTAAGCCTTGGGCGGCAACAATGATCAGTTTTGGCGGCACAAATTGCTGCACGATCTCACGGATGCCCAGTGGGAGTCGCTCTGCGACGGCTGCGGCCAGTGCTGTCTTATCAAGTTTCAGGACGAAGACACCGACGAATTGCTGCATACGCGCCTAAGCTGCAAACTTCTGGATATAGGTGCATGCCGGTGCACCGATTATGACAACCGGCATACTCGCGTCCCCGATTGTGTTGTCATTGCGCCCGATACTGTCGGGACGCTGGACTGGCTGCCGCACAGCTGCGCCTATCGCCTCATCGCCGAGGGGCGGGATCTCCATTGGTGGCATCCGCTTGTGTCCGGCGACCGCGACAGCGTTCATCAGGCGGGCGTGTCTGTGCGGGACTGGGCCGCCAGCGAGGAGGGCGTGCCGGAGGGCAAACAAATACGGTTTATCGTCAAAGATTCCGCGATCAAACGCATTCTGACTGGAAGGCCCGCGAAAATTCCGCCGAATGAGGCCTGAAACCCGATTGTAATAACGTGCCAACCAATTGAGAAACAACAGAATAATATGGAAAAAGAGAATATTTTCAGAAAATAGGAAAATATTCTTGACAGCGTGACGCTCCCTGGGTAGGTTTGCGCTACATTCCGACAGTTGCGCAAATGACCGGCGCGGCGGTCGGGATGGATTTCTCCATACAATCATTCAATGCGAATAACGGGGCCGCCCGCGTGAGCGATGAGGACGAGGCCGCATCGGGCGCTGAGGGTGCCAGTACCGGCTCCAGTGGCGTGTCGCGCCGTGCCGGTATCATCTCTCGTCTTTACGCGGCGCTGGATCACAAAATGCGGGAAATTGAACACAGGATCGAGCGCGCCTCGCAGGCGGGGGGCGAAGGCTTGAGCGCGGCTGACAGCGAACGGGACGCGCGCACGCTTACCGCATTAGCGCGCTTGTTCGAGAAACTGAGCGATCTGGACACCAGTTCCGCGGCGCAAGCTGTAACCAAGGGGGAGGCCCCGGCAGGCAAGGAGATCGATGCGGACCGCTTCCGCCTCAAAATTGCGGACCGTCTTGAGAGAATGCTCAAGGCTGAACCGGACTGAGGCCTATCTCCAAGACTTTGAGCCCGGCGCCATTGAGCGGCTGCTGAGTGATTGGGATTTATGGGCGCGCGAGGATCAGCTCCCGCCGCGCAGCGATTGGACCACGTGGCTCATTCTGGGCGGGCGCGGTGCGGGCAAGACCCGCGCGGGCGCCGAATGGGTGAGGGGGATCGCCCTTGGAAAATCAAACGGTGACACTTTCGAGCCGCGTATCGCCTTGATCGGCGAAACCCTGAGCGATGTCCGCTCCATAATGGTTGAAGGTATCTCGGGTCTGCTGGCGGTGCATGCAGATCATGAGCGGCCGAAATTTGAACCCTCGAAGCGGCAGATAACCTGGGAAAGCGGTGCGATCGCGCAAGTCTTTTCCGCGGACGATCCCGAAAGCCTGCGCGGTCCGCAATTTTCCCACGCTTGGTGCGACGAACTCGCCAAATGGCGCTATGCGCAGGAGTGCTGGGATATGTTGCAGTTCGGCTTGCGCCTTGGGGAACGACCGCGCCAGGTTGTGACAACCACGCCGCGTCCAACCCGGCTCATCAAGCAGTTGATGGATGACCCGTCGAGCACAGTCACCCGTGCGGCGACATATAGGAATGCGGCCAATCTGGCTCCTGCTTTCCTGGAGACGATTGTCTCGCGTTATCGCGGGACCCGGCTGGGACGCCAGGAACTTGACGCCGAAATACTGGAAGACCGCCCCGACGCCCTGTGGCCGCGTGCGCTCATTGAACAGTGCCGCATAGGCGCCCCCCCGCCCCTTGAGCGGATTGTCGTGGCGGTCGATCCGCCCGTAACGAGCGGCAAACGCTCTGACGCCTGCGGGATCATCGTTGCCGGGC
>BDTT01000023.1 GCA_002897995.1 bacterium BMS3Bbin10
CCCTTGCCGATCGCGGAAGGGCAGACGATCTCCCAGCCCTACATCGTCGCCTACATGATCGAGGCGCTGGCGCTCCGGGGCGGTGAGAAGGTGCTCGAAATTGGCGCGGGCTGCGGCTACGCCGCCGCCGTTCTGGCCGAGATCGCCGGTGAAGTCTACACCATCGAACGCATTGGCCAGCTGGCCGAAAAGGCGGCGTCTCATCTGATCGACGAGGGCTATGAGAATGTTCACGTCCTGCATGCGGACGGGACGAGGGGCTGGGATGAACATGCGCCCTTCGACGCCATACTGGTTTCGGCCGGCGCGCCCGTTGTCCCTGAAACCCTGAAGAGCCAGCTTGCCTTCGGCGGACGCATGGTCGTGCCCGTCGGCGCCGATGCGCGGGCTCAGGAACTGATCCGCATTACCCGCAGGGAAGCCGGGCAATTTGACCGCGAGGATCTGGCGGATGTGCGTTTCGTTCCACTGATCGGCGAAGAGGGCTGGGAAGCGGAGGAGCCGGCTCCCGAAACCGCGCGTCCGCGGCTGATCCAGACCAGGCCGAGGGTCAGCGAAACGCTACCCGGTCTCTTGTCGCGCCACGGCGAGGCTTTCGAAAATCTCGAAAACGCCGATTTGGACCCGCTTCTGGAGCGCATCGGAGATGCGCGGGTCGTGCTCATCGGCGAGGCCAGCCACGGCACGTCGGAATTCTATTCGATGCGTGCCCGCATCACGCAGCGGCTCATTGAAGAAAAAGGGTTCGGCATTGTTGCCGTGGAGGCCGACTGGCCGGATGCGGCGCGGATCGACAATTATGTGCGTCACCGTGACGTTCCCCCTTCGGAATGGGAGGCATTCGCCCGCTTTCCGACATGGATGTGGCGCAATGAGGAGGTTCGCGAATTCGTTGACTGGCTGCATGAGCACAATAAATCCAGGCCGTTTGATTTCCGTGCCGGATTTTACGGGCTCGATCTTTACAGCCTTTACAATTCCGTCAGCGCGATCCTCGACTATCTGGAAGATGTCGACCCCGAGCTCGCCATGGTTGCGCGGTATCGCTATGGCTGTCTGAGCCCGTGGGAGGCCGACCCCGCGGCTTACGGGCATGCGGCGCTGACCGGCGCCTATCATAGCTGCGAGCCGCAGGTGACCAAAATGCTTGCCGAGCTTCATGCCAAGCAGGCGGACTACGCTCAGCATGACGGGGAGCGTTTTCTCGACGCGGCGCAAAACGCGCAGCTCGTCGCCAACGCGGAACGCTATTACCGGATGATGTATTACGGTTCGCGCGCATCCTGGAACCTGCGCGACGGGCACATGTTCGACACCTTGCAGAATGTCATGAGGTTTCATGGTGAAAGCTCGAAAGCCGTCGTCTGGGCCCACAACTCACATATCGGCGATGCCTCGGCGACGGAAATGTCCGCGCGCGGTGAGCACAATATCGGAGAGCTGTGCCGCAAGGGCTTCGGCGCCCAAGCCTATCTTATCGGCTTCGGGACTGACCATGGCACCGTCGCCGCGGCTTCCCTCTGGGACGGCCCGATGGAAGTCAAAGAGGTGCGGCCGTCTCATCCGCAGAGCTATGAACGGCTGTTCCATTTGACCAACAAGCCGGGCCTGATACTTCCGCTCAGGGCCGGTCATGAGCTGGATGTCGTAACCGAACTCTCCCAGCCCAGGCTGGAACGGGCCATCGGCGTCATCTACCGCCCCGAAACAGAACTCGCGAGCCACTATTTCGAGGCTGAATTGCCGCGCCAGTTCAATGAGTATATCTGGATCGACCGGACCAGCGCCATTACGCCGCTGCCATCGGGTCAGATCATGGGCATGCCGGATACCTATCCCTTTGGGGTCTGAAATTCAGGCATCCGGGGCATCCGGAGATACCGGTCACGGGCCCCACGCCGGACAAACCGGAAGAGAATTCCCTTTGTCGAAAAGCAGGCCCGGGCGGCATGTTACGGCGCGCCGGCGATCGGAAATACCCGTCCCTTCGAACATGTCCGCTGGCCGCCGGCCCCCAGCGGCGCCGTGGAGTTGATGCAGGTCAATGCAATCCTGCCGGCCCCGATATAGCGTACTGGCAAATACAGGAGGTGAGTCATGCAAGTAAAAGAGGCCATGCACGCCGGAGTCGAAAGCGTAGAGCCAGACACACCGGTTACGACTATTGCGAAGAAAATGTACGATCTGGATATCGGCGCGGTCCCGGTCTGCAAGAACGGCCGTCTGGTCGGTATGATTACGGATCGTGACATTACGTGCCGCGCTGTCGCGAAGGGCGCCGATCTCTCAAAGCTGAAAGCCGGCGACGTCATGACCAAGGACGTCGTCTATTGCAGGGATACAGAGGATCTGCAGGACGCCATTCACATCATGGAAAACAAGCAGATCCGGCGCCTGCCCGCCATCGATAAAGAAGAACGGATGGTCGGGATGCTGAGTCTCGGCGACGTCTCTCACGCGGCATCGCAACAGATCGCCGGCGAAGTGATAAAGGCCGTATCCGGCCATCACGCCTGATTTCGAGGGTCGGAATCGCAATATCCCGCGCAGGGACGAGGCTGCCGGGCGAGGTTGTGTGCTACACATCGTATCCAACATGGCCGATAGGCCAGAGAGTTGGCTGTGTCCGCATGCGCCGCGCATCGATTTAGGCAGAAGCAGATGAATGGCAAGAACCTCACCCTGATCGAAGTCTTCGGCATCAAGGTCAAAGTCAACATCAGTTGGGTCTTCATCGCTCTCCTGCTCGCCTGGGCGCTGGCCCAGGGGTATTTCCCAGCCGTCTATGAAGGTTTGACGCAGATCACCTATTGGTGGATGGGCATTGTCGCGGTGCTCGGGCTGTTCGTGTCGATCGTGTTGCACGAGCTCGCGCATTCGGTTGTCGCGCGCGCATTCGGGATGGAGATCAAGGGCATCACGCTGTGGCTGCTCGGCGGCGTGGCGGAGATGGCGGATGAGCCGCCCAACCCGAGGGCCGAGTTCCTGATGGCTATCGCCGGACCCATCATGAGCGTTGTCCTTGGGCTGCTGTTTTTTTCAACTGGTGCGTTATTCCGCATAAGCGGCAACGTGACTCCCATCGGCGCTATCCTGCACTATCTGGGGACGCTCAACCTGATCCTCGCCGCATTCAATTTGATCCCCGCCTTTCCGCTCGACGGCGGGCGGCTGGCGCGCGCCGCGTTGTGGGCGTGGAAGGGGGACTATTACTGGGCGACGGGCGTGGCGGCGCGCATGGGCTCCATATTCGGGCTCACCTTGATGGCATTCGGTGTTATCGCGGCGCTGACGGGAGCCGGCATCGGCGGCCTGTGGTGGGTCATTCTCGGCATGTTCGTCCGCTTCGCTGCCGATGCATCGCAATTTCAGCTGCGGGCGACCTACGCGTTGAAGGGGAGAACCGTCAGGGATTACATGACGCGGAGCCCCATCACTATTCCGCCGGATATCACCGTCACCGACCTGATTGAGAACTGGGTCTACAGGCACTCGTTTGAATTCTTTCCCGTGGTTGATGCAGGAAAGCTCATCGGCAGCGTCAGCTTGCGGGAGGTGAGGCAGGTCCCGCCCGACCAGCGGGACAGGACCAGGGTTGGCGATATCGCGCTTCCCTGTTCGCCGGAGAATACGATCGAGGCCGGCGCGAGCGCCGCGGACGCGCTCAAAAAAATGCAGGGAACCGGCAACAGCCTGCTGCTCGTCACCTCCGATGGAGCCCTCATCGGCGTCATTGCCCTGAAAGACCTTATGAAGCTCATCGCCATCACAACCGAACTGGGCCGGGCCTGAGGCGCGTGCAACTGTTTCACCTCGCCCTTATTGATAATCCACGCGGAGCGTTCTGCGGCTGCCGGGGGATCGGGCGCATTGAAACACCAGTCCAGGGCGACCGGAATGACTGATCGGACCAAACAGCCTGTCTTGCCGGAAAACCCGCACGCCCTCCCCGCCGGGAAGGTTCTGGCGCAGCTCGGCGTCAGCCCGCAAAAGGGCCTCACGAGCAGCGAAGCGCGCGCACGCCTTGCCGCATACGGCCACAATGCCTTGCGCGCGCGCAAGACCGCCGGCCTGCTGCCCATCCTGCTGAACCAGTTCATGAGCCCGGTGGTGGCCCTGCTGGCGGCGGCCGCGCTCATTGCCTTCATATTCGGGGAGTGGAAGGAGGCCGCGGCAATCGCTGCCGTTCTTGCGGTCAACGCAGCCATCGGCTTCACCACGGAATTGCGCGCGGTGCGCTCCATGGAGGCGTTGCGCACGCTCGCCACCATTGCGACACGGGTGCGGCGCGACGGCCGCTTAACCGAGCTGCCCGCGGAGCAACTCGTGCCCGGCGATATCGTCGTGCTGGAAGGCGGCGATGTCGTCACGGCGGATCTGCGTCTCGTCGAGGCGTCCAATATGGCGGCGGATGAATCGACGCTTACCGGCGAGTCCCTGGCGGTCGCCAAGAATGTCCGCCCCGTGGCCGCGGGCGAACCGCTCGCGGAGCGGACGCCGATGGCCTTCAAGGGCACGTCGATTACGCGCGGCAGCGGCCTGGGCGTTGTCGTTGCGACGGGGATGCAATCCGAACTCGGCCGTATTTCCAGGCTGGTGGAGGAAGCCCGCCCCGAGCACTCGCCGCTTGAGCGCCAGCTGGAGCGGCTCAGCGGTCATCTCATCATCTTTACGGTGGTCATCGTGGCCATCATCGGCGCGCTGGGCATCGCTTCCGGCAAGGACGTGTTCCTGATGGTCGAGGCGGCCATCGCTCTCGCCGTCGCCGCGATTCCCGAAGGGCTGCCGATTGTCGCGACCATGGCGCTGGCGCGGGGCATGTGGCGCATGGCAAGGCACAATGCCCTGATTGAGCGCCTCGCGGCGGTTGAAACGCTCGGCGCGACGACGGTCATCTTCACCGACAAGACCGGTACGCTCACCGAGAACAGGATGGTGTTGAGCGAATTGTGGCTGACGCAGGCCCGCGTGCATGTGCGGACGAAGCCGCCGGGGTTTCTGGCCGGCAACAAGCGCGTAACCGCCGGCGAGGTGGCGCAGCTCGACGAGGCTTTGTCGGCGCTGGTTCTGTGCAACAACGCGGAGCTGGCCGACCGGGGCAAAACGGGCACGGGCGACCCGCTGGAAGTGGCGCTGTTACAGGCCGGGCGGATCGCCGGCAAGGAGAAAAAGGCACTTCTTCGCCGCTTCCCCAAACTGCGCGAGGTCGCCTTCGACTCTGAGTCCAAGATGATGGCGACGGTGCACCGCGCGAAGGGCGGTTTCACCATCTATGTCAAGGGCGCACCCGAGGCGGTGCTCGAACATGCGACGCATTTCGCCGGGCCGGACGGGGTAAGGAAACTCGGCAGGCGGCAGGCCGCCACCTGGCTCAAGCGCACCGACATGCTGGCCGAGCAGGGCATGCGAATTCTGGCGGTCGCCATGAAAAAGACCGCCGATGCGGACGAGCCGGCATACAGCGGGCTGACGTTCCTCGGCCTGCTGGGCTTGCATGACCCGCCGCGCAGCGATGTCTCCGAGGCTATCCGAAACTGCCGCGATGCGGGCATCCGCGTCATCATGATTACCGGCGATCATGCGGTCACCGCGCGCAACATCGCCGCCGCCGTCTGCCTGTCCGGTCCCGATGCCAGGGTCATCGAGGGGCGCCAGCTTAAAGCGCCGGGCGAGATGTCGAAGCGGGATTTGCGCAACGTTCTGAGCGCCGACGTGTTCGCGCGCGTCAGCCCGGGCCAAAAGCTCGATCTCGTCTCCATCTATCAGGACAACGGCGAAATCGTCGCCATGACGGGGGACGGGGTAAACGACGCGCCGGCCCTGAAAAAGGCCGATATCGGCGTGGCGATGGGGCTGCGCGGCACGCAGGTGGCGCGCGAGGCCGCCGCCATGGTGCTGCGCGACGACGCCTTCAGTTCCATTGTCACCGCCATTCGCGAAGGCCGGGTCATCTTTCGCAATATCCAGAGCTTCGTCACCTATCTGCTGTCCTGCAATCTGAGCGAGATTCTCATCGTCGGACTGGCGATCCTGGCGGGGTTGCCGCTGCCGCTTCTGCCGCTGCAAATCCTGTTTCTCAATCTGGTGACGGACGTATTTCCGGCCTTTGCGCTCGGCGTCGGCGAAGGCGACCGGCAGGTTCTGAAACGCCGCCCTCGCGACCCTAAGCTGCCGATCATCACGCCGAAACTCTGGGCCGGGATCATCGGTCACGGACTCAGCATTACGCTGGCGACGCTGGGCGCCCTGTTCATCGCGCGAACCGTCTACGGTCTTGAGGGGGAGCAGGCGGTCACCGTCTCGTTTCTTACGCTGGCCTTCGCGCAACTGTGGCACGTATTCAACATGCGCGACGCGCGCGCCGGCATGTTCGTCAACGCGGTGACGCGCAACAAGTTTGTCTGGGGCGCGCTGGCGCTGTGCACGGCCATGCTCGTGGCCGTCATATATGTTCCGTTCGCGGCGGAGCTTTTACATCTGCGCCGCCCGGACCCTTCCGTATGGGGGCTGATTCTGGGCATGAGCTTTGCCCCTGTCATTGTCGGGCAGACCGGCAAGGAGGTTGCGGCGTTCCTTTCCGCCCGGCGTTCAAATTCGAAATGAGCCGAACCCAATCAGCGCAAGAGCAGCAGCGGGCAATCGAGCGCGCAGGCAAAGCGCGACGCCTGGACGCCGTCCCCGGCGACGGGCCCGCCGATGCGTGCGATTACAAGCCCGCCTTCATGGTGCTGCACCATTGCACCGAGCGCGCGCGGGGTTACCGCTCCAATGCGTTCAAAACGATGGTGCGTGCCGGCGTCAAGCGCAGAGCGCGCCTCGGCCCTGAGCCGCTCCGCTTCGCCGCCCTGCGCGCCGGCGATCAGCAGGATCACCTCCTGGGCGCCCTCACCGGCGATCCGCTGCGCGGAGTCCACCAGCATTGCCACGTCCGATGACGGGTCGATGACGGTGAGGATGGGACCGCGGGCGCGCCTCGCCCTGCTGCCGACCACGACGATACCGGCAATTCCGGGAAGTTCGGCCAGGAGCTTGGGGAACATGTTCGGCGCCGCGAGCGCGAGCGGCTCGCCGATGGCGAGGATGCCGGTGTTCTTCATGGCTTTGCGCAGCGCCTCCTCGGTCGCGCCCCGGATCACTTCAAAGCGGGCGGGGACACGCGCCGCGCGCGTCAGCCGTTCGAACTCGCGCTCCATCGCGGCTGACGCCGCCTCCATCTCCTTGCGCACCACGTTAAGCGAAAGCGCCCGGGTGCGGCCGCCGGTGAGGGAAATCTCGCGCGCGAAAGGCATCTGCGCCAATGCCAGCAACTCCTCATTCTCGACGAACAGGCCATGCAGTTCGCCGTGGAAGATACGCGCGAAGCGCGTAGCGACCTCCAGGATGAGCGGGCTGGCCGCCCCGCCGCGCATCCGGAGCACGATCTTGCCGCGCATATCCGCCTGAAGCTGTCTGGCCGCCATCACGCCTCCTTGTCGCCGCGCCTGCTATTGTCACGCGCACCGAATTTGCGCCGCGCCTGGGCAAAGGCGATCAGGCGGTCCTCGACGCGGCGGTTGATGCTGCCCTCGGGAAAGAGAGAGTCCTTGCCGCGCGCGCCGGCCGGCAGCCCGGTAAGGATTTCCACGCCCTCATCGATGGTCTCGACCGCATAGACATGGAAGCGCCCGCGCTTCACCGCCGCCACCACGTCTTCGCGCAGCATCAGATGAACCAGGTTCGATTTGGGGATGATAACGCCCTGATTTCCGGTGAGGCCCCGCTCGTTGCAAATATCGAAAAAGCCTTCAATCTTCTCGTTGGCCCCGCCGATGGCCTGTACCTGGCCGTGCTGATTGACCGAACCGGTGACCGCAAACGATTGGCTCAGGGGCACCTCGGCCAAAGCGGAGAGCAGCGTGTAAAGCTCGGCCGACGACGCGCTGTCGCCTTCAATGCCGCCATAGGACTGCTCGAACACCAGGCTGGCGGAGAGCGAGAGCGGCACTTCGTGGGCGTAGCGCCCTTCGAGAAAACCGCGCAGGATCATCACGCCCTTGGAGTGAAGCGGGCCGCCAAGCTCCACCTCGCGCTCGATATCGATAAGCCGCCCGCTGCCCATGCGCACGCGCGCGGTGATACGGCTCGGACGCCCGAAGGAAAACTTGCCCAGGGTCAGCACGCTCAATCCGTTGATCTGGCCGACATGGGAGCCGCGCGTATCGACAAGCATGATGTTGCGGGTGATCGACTCCTGTGCCTTCTCCCGCAGCCGGTCGAGCCGGAAGATGTTTTCCTTCACCGCGCGCGAGACGTCGGTCGCCTTGATGGTTTTGCGGCGCGCCTCGCCGGCCCAGTAGTCGGCCTCGCACAGAATGTCGGCAATGGCCTCGACGCGCAGTGTCAGCTTCTCGGAGTCCTCGGCCAGCCGGGCGCCTTCGTCGATGATGCGCGCCACAGCGGGCGCATCGACCGGCCTGAGCCCGTGCCGCGCCACGATCGACGCCACCAGACGGGCATAGATGTCCGCATTTTCGCCTGTATGGTCCATGGTATCGTCGAAGTCGGCGGCAACCTTGAAAAGGCCCGGGAATTCGGGATCCAGCGCGCTCAACAGGTAGTAGAGCATGCGGTCTCCGAACAGCACCGTCTTCAGCGCAAGCGGAATCCGGTCCGGCTCCAGCGAAACGGTCGAGACGAGGCTCAACTGTTCGGCCGGCGATTCAATCGCAATTTTCTGACCCTTAAGCGCGCGCTTGAGCGCCTCCCAGGCAAAAGGTTGCAGCAGCACCTTCCGGGCATCCAGGAGAAGATAGCCGCCATTTGCCTTATGCAGCGCGCCCGGCTTGATGAGCAGGAAATCCGTTACCAGCGTTCCCATCTGCGAGAGATGCTCGATCCGCCCGACCAGATTGCCGAGGGTGGGATTGTCTTCCTCCAGAATCGGCGCGCCGTCCGGTCTGCCGTCGCCGATGACCACATTCACCATATAGCGGCGGAAGCGGGCGTCCTGCGCGCTTCCCTCCCGATGGGCGTCAACCTCACCGCCTTCACCTGCATCGCCCAGGAAAAGCGCGACATTGGAGATCAGGTCCGCCTCGACCTTCTTGAGATAGTCAGCCACTTCGGGCAGGTCGCCGAACGTCTCTTCAGCCTCGCTGAGCGCCTGGCGCACAGCCACTTCGGCCAGTTCGTCATTAAGTTCGCGAACGCGCTTGCGGCGGTCTTTCTCAAGCCGGGGAACCTGCTTGAGTATGGCTTCGAGTTGCTCCTGCAGCGCCTCGATTTTTTCCTGAATGGCGCGGCGTTCGGGTTCGGGCAGCTCGTTGAAGGCCTCCGGCTTGATCACCTTGCCGTCCCGGGCAGGGGCCATGGCGAAGCCCAGCGGCGTGCGCAGAACGACGATATTTTCTTCCTTGGCCCGTTTGTTGAGCGCGGCGAAGGCTTCCTCCTGGGAACCGTGGGTCTCCTCGTCGATGGCGCGGCGGCGGCCCTGATATTCCTCGCTCTCGAACATGGCGGGGATCGCCGAGCGCAGTTCGTCGATGGCATCGACCATGGTTTGCGCCAGCGCGGCGGCGCGCCCCCGGGGCAGGCAAATCGCGCGCGGTTTGTGGGGCGCGTCGAAATTATTGACATAGACCCAGTCGGCCGGCGAAGTTTCGCGCGCCGCCTTCTCTTCGAGGAAGGCCCGCACGGCCGTCGTCTTGCCCGCCCCGGGCGGACCCAGAACGAACAGATTGAAGGTGGGTTGTGCAATCCCGGCGCCAAACCGGATGGCGGAGAGCGCGCGCTCCTGGCCAGCCAGACTTGTCACCGGCTCCAGTTCCGCGGTGGTCTTGAAGCGGAATGCCGAGGGGTCGGCGCGGCGGCGCAGGCGATCCGGGGTCACGGCATGGAGACGCGGGTCGGGGGCGTTCTGTTTGGGTTTTCTGGACATACGATACCCTACCATCCATATCAGCGCGGCCCGCGAGTCCGCAGGATCGGCTGTTATACCAAGGGTCATTGATACTGACTCATAGCCGATGCTTCGAGACGCGCCCTTACGGGCGCTCCTCAGCATGAGGTATGTATTCCGTTTTTCTGTCACAAAACCTCATCCTGAGGAGGCGCGTCAGCGCCATCTCGAAGGATGTGCGGATCGGTCAATGCTAACGACCCTTCGTATTATATATATGTGTCGCATGGGGCGGGCCCGGGGCGCTTTGACTCAGGTCATATAATAGAAGGCGACGAGGGTCAGCAGATACCCGCCCAGCACGAGCGCGGAATCGATCCCCATCCCGGCGATTCTGCGCGGCGAGCGGATCAGAAGCCCGGCGAGAAAAATGGTTGTGACCGCCAGACCGGACACAAGCGCGAGCGTCGTGGTCCTGTCGATTGCATCGAGTACAGGGCCTCCGCGAAAGGCGAGGTCGGCCGGCAGCACCAGCGCCACCATCAGCAGATTGCTGCCGAAGATATTCGAGATCGCCATGGTGTAGGCGCCCAGACGAACGGCAGCGAAGGTGGTCGACACCTCCGGCAGCGATGTCGACAAGGCGAGAAGGGTCACGCCGAGCATGCTGGTGCCGAGGCCCGTCTGCTCTGCCAGGGCGGAGGCGGTCGCCGTCAGCATCAGTCCGCAGACGAGAATGATAAAACTGCCCGCGGCAAAGCGCAGTGCCAGACCCCGCAGGGATACCTCGTCAAGCTCTCTGGTGGCCACCCCGGCGACCAGTTCCTCGTGCGTTTCGGGTATCTCGACCGGCTGCCATGTCTCGGTGCCTTCATACCGGTTCAGGATGACCAGCACCCCGGCATAGGCCAGGCCCAGGGCGGTCGTGCCCACGCCGAGATCGAGTATGATGACGACATCGCCCACCGTGGCGATGGCGAGCAGCAGGGCCAGAAGCAATGCGAGCATCGTCGCTTCCAGAGCCGACGACAGCTTGCGCGGAAAGTGCGTCAGGGCCGCCGGCGCCGCGACCGCGTCAGCCAGCGCCAGCACCGCTGTCTGCATCGCGATGCCCCCGAAAAGTGTGCCGAGCACCAAACCCGGCTTGTTCGTGATGGCGGCAGTCAGTGTTGCGACGATTTCCGGCAGGGAGGTCGCCCCGGCAAGGAACACCAGGCCGATGAACGCCTTGCCGATACGCTTCCGGTCGGAGATGGCGTCGGCATAGAGGGGGAGACGGCTTCCGGCGAGCCATACGCCCGCGGCCGCGAGCGCGAACAGGGCAAAATTCGCGGCCATGGGTAGCCCGGCAAAAAAGTCCGTCATCTCGGCCGCTGCTCCCGATCGCGGACGCGCCAAGCTCCGGCCCGCATCTCATTGAATGACCCCGCGACTTCGCTGTGCCCACCGGGTCACTCTTCGGATAGCATTTTATTGCCCCATGCACAGTCTTGCCAACTTCGCTCTTTGCATGGGAGGGGGATACTGCCCGGCGGATTTGTGCGACATTTGACGAGGACGAAAGGATACCCGTGCAGGACAGGGGACAAAAAGACCGCGGGCAGGACGATCTGCTCTCTTTTGACGACCTCGATTTTCTGAGGCGCGAGGAAATGCGCGCCCACCGCCTGGCCCTGGAGTTCGCAAGGGCTGATCTGGGTCTGCGTGACCAGGGTATCAATTCAACCATTGTGGTGTTCGGCAGCGCCCGCGCCCTTGCTCCGCGAGCCGCCAGGCGGCGCATCGAGAACGCCAAAGGCCGGGAGGCCGTCGCCGTTGCGAAAAGGCTCGGCGAACTCGCGGTGTGGTATGAGCAGGCGCGAGAGTTCGCGAAGATTGTCTCGGAGAGAGGCGGTGCGCTCTCTTCCGAGCGCGGCGTGCGCGAAAATGTCATCGCCACGGGTGGAGGACCGGGCATCATGGAAGCCGCCAACCGGGGCGCTGCAGACGCCGGCGCGCCGAGCATCGGCTTCAACATCAGATTGCCCGCCGAGCAACGGCCCAACAAATTCCTGACGCCGGAGCTTTCATTCGACTTTCATTATTTTGCCGTCCGCAAGATGCATTTCGCCATGCGCGCCAACGCCCTCTCGGTCTTTCCGGGCGGCTTCGGGACAATGGACGAGCTCTTCGAGATACTGACCTTGAAGCAGACGCGAAAGACGCCCGCGATGCCGATCATCCTGTTCGGACGCAAATACTGGAAGAATGTCGTCAACTTCGAGGCGCTGGCCGGGCTGGGCACCATCGAAGCGCAGGAGCTGGCCCTCTTCGAGATCGTCGACAGCGCCGAGGAAGGATGGCGGGCTCTGGTTGAACACGGCCTGACGGTCAAGACGCCGCTGCGCGAGGCCTGACGCTTTCGAATAACGGGGGGGGGGCAGGCCGGCCGTAAATTGATAATATCGGGAGAAGCGGCAGCGTGCCGCCCCTGCGATCTTGACACGTGCTATCTTTCACACCGAATCGACATTTGTTATTGACCGCGATTGGAGGATTCAGTCAGACTCACCCATAGTTTGATTCTCTTAGTGTCGTGGGTTGGCTTCCAGAATCAATGGGATCGTCCCCTTGCCGGAACTGATTTAGTTACCACCTTGTTGTAAGTTAAGCGCTACTTTCGCTCATCGAAGTTGACGTGAACTCGATCAGTTGGATGTGGGGAGCAGATTGTCTTGACGCAACGCAAGCTCAACGAATCACGGGAATTGCGGTCGGGTGACGGATTCGATTTTCAAATCGGTCAACGGCTCCGTGGTTTGCGCGTCGCGCGCGGGCTCACGCAAGCCGAAGTGGCGACAAAGGTCAATCTGAGTTTTCAGCAGATCCAGAAATACGAATCAGGACAGTCGAGCGTATCTGCGGCAAAACTCTGCACACTGGCCCTGGCGCTGGAAGTACCCGTCAGCTTTTTCTTCGACGAATGCTCCTCGCCCGGCCATCCGAGCAGCGGTGCGTCGAATGGCTTTACCGAGGAAGCCTGGCTGCTGGCCGGTCAGTTTGATCGCATAGAGAATAGCAAAACCCGCGCGCAGGTGCTGGCGCTGGTCAAATGTCTTGCTGAGGAATAGCGGTCCCCGGCAGCATCTCCCGCCTCAAGGCCTTGGCCTGTCCGGAACCTTTTCTTCCTCTTCCAGAATGTGAATTGCAAGCGCAAGGCAGGAGACGACCCGCTTTAATCCCTGCCGATCGGCCATATGGGAGGCGATCTGAATTCGCTCTGTAATTTCTTTTGTAGCGGAATGGCATTCCGTCAAGGGAACAGCCAGATAAACCTCACCGCGCTTCGACATAGGATCCCCTCATTCCCCTGTGCCCACGCGCCCGATAGAGCCCTATGTTGGTGGTCTTATTGTGGCGCATAATCCAAAAAAGCGCGGCCATTTGCCGATGCGGTCACTTGCATCGACGATAGGGTAAATTCCTCGATAGCGTGACTGCGAGCGACACGGTCAGTTTGCGGACCCGCATTTCCAGCGCGAACTTTTGTGCCTCGAGTTGCTTCACCTTGAATCGCAATGTCGGCAACTCAATGGCATCGATGCCGCTGTCGCATGCCGGTTCAGAAGTGTTGCTTGCGCAGGGCCGGTCTTCCATCGCGAATCCGCGGGAAGCTTTGACGATGCTGTCCGGGGTTCCCATTATTATATCCAGCTCCGGTTCCCGCCCGCCCGCCAGGGCAACCGTCTTGTTCGCGAGATGGCGGTCCAGACCCCTTTTGAGGGTCTGGACCTGTGCGGCAGACGCAATACCATTAGCTGCCGCCAGAGGATGGACGCCTCTGATCGTTATTCCGTTTTCACTTCCGGCCGGGTCCAGGTAGGGGCATGAGCCTTTTTTCAGTTATTTCTCTATTCAAACGAGAATATTGAAAACTGATTCTTATTTAAGGCGAATATAATTAACAGCGCGTTAATGGCTCCAGCCTTCAGCGCTTGCCTGATGGAATTTGATTGCCGCGTGCGGGAGTGGCCCGGTTCCGGCGCATAGCGGACACCGAAAGTCCGTACCGCGCCGGCTAAATCAACAAGACCGACCCTGGGCTGACGTTCGAGCCGGTGATCTGTCCAGCTTGAAACGCCGGGCCGGGATGAAGGGGCTGTCTTGGACGGGATTTGCCCGCTCGCGGCAATTCCCCCGGCTTCGCCCGGGGGCCTCCCGCGAGGGCGGCGCGGGGGCGCCGGGCCTCGATGGCCATCCGCGCTGCGTGCCAGGGCCTTTCCGATTTCGATGGAATCAAAACCGGACCCTAGTTCTTTGATTTAACGTGCTTCTCACCGGAAAACCGGTTCCCACTTTTCCGGAAGCACTCTACCTGGATATGACCGGAAACTCGATGTCGATCTGGAGCGTCGAGAGCGTGGCGCCGCGATCCATCTTCACGTCGACCTGGTCGATTTCGACAGGAACATATTTGGCGACCGCAACGAGAATTTCATTGCGAAGGGTCGCGATAAGATCGGAGCTGCCGATCACGCCTCTCTCATGGGCCAGGAGAATCTGGATCCTCTCCCGGGCCACGTCGGACGTTTTTCTCCGTTTACGCAAAGCGAACATCTTCATGCGGCCCTCCTGCCGAACAGCTTGCCCAGCAGCCGGTTTTTCTCCGCCGGGATGATCATCTCGAGGACCTCTCCGTTAAGCCGCCTTGCGGCGTCCGAATAGGCCAGGGCCGGCACGCTTTTCGGGCTGCATATGGTAACCGGCGAGCCGAGATTCGACGCCCGCAGCACCTCCTGGCTCTCGGGAACGATCCCGAGCAGGGGGATCGAAAGGATATCGAGGACGTCATCGATCTGCAGCATGTCGCCGGAGTTGGCGCGGGTCTCGTCATATCGTGTGATCAGAAGATGTTTTGCGACATGCTCGCCGATCTTGGCTTTCTCGGTTTTGGCGTCCAGCAGGCCGATGATGCGATCGGAATCGCGTACCGAAGAGATTTCCGGATTGGTGACGATCGCGGCGATATCGGCATGTTGCATGGCGAGGACAGCGCCCCTCCCGATGCCCGCCGGACTATCGCAAATCACCCAGTCAAAATTGGACTGCAACTCTTCTATCACGCGCGCTACGCCGTCTTCGGTCAATGCGTCCTTGTCGCGCGTTTGCGAGGCGGGAAGCAGACACAGATTGTCCAGCCGCTTGTCGCGGATCAGGGCCTGGGAAAGCTTGGCCCGGTCCTGAATGACGTTTATCAGGTCGAACACCACCCGGCGCTCGGCTCCCATCACAAGATCGAGATTGCGCAGGCCGACATCAAAATCAACGAGAACGACGCTCTGGCCCCCCTGCGCCAGTGCGGCGCCGAGCGCTGCAGTGGATGTCGTCTTGCCGACCCCGCCTTTACCCGATGTCACCACCAATACTTGACCCATTTTACTCTCTCCTCTGATTGCTCAATTGAGTTCTCTCATCTGCAACAATTCGTGATCGAGCCAGGCCTGAACCGGCCGGCCGCACAGGTGAGATGTGGCGTCATTGACGGTCGCGTACAGACCGTTGATCGCCACCAGTTCGGCGTTAAATTTCCTGCAGAAGATACGCGCCTGCGCATTGCCGGTCACGCCGGCCATCGCCCGGCCGAGCAGCGTTCCATAGATGTGGATCGACCCCCCCGCAATGACCTCGGCGCCTGAAGCTACGGAGCCCATGACAGTGACATCGCCGTTTGTGAACACAATCGACTGGCCGGAGCGCACCGGCTTGTCGAGCAACAGGGTCGTCGGTTCCGGGGGATGCTTTGCTGTTGCCGCCGGAGCTGTGGCGGGCCCTACGCCGGCCATCTCGTCCGCGTCGCTTGCCCGGCCGCCACTCAACAATGGCGGCAGCTCTGAATCGAGCAGCGAAGGATCGACCCCCTCAACCGCAATAATGGGAATGTTCCGCGTCTTCAGACCGGCAATCAACGCGACCAGTTCCGGTTTGGTCGGTGACAGTTTCGAAAGATCAAGGAGAAGCGGCTTGCCGCCGAAGAAGCCCTGAGAGCCCTGAACCCAGGCGTCCAGCTCGGCGAGCCAGACCGCGATGGGCGGCTGAGGAACCAGCACGAACAGAACATGCGAACGACCAACCAGTCGGAATGGGGTGCAAGTATCAGTCAAAATTACCACCATTATGTACACATACTCGCACAACGGATTTTTGTTTATTTTGGTTTACAGAAGGTTAACACCGGCGCATCGCATTAAGATTTGTCCTCCGCGGCGTTCACCGGCCTGACGAAAAGGCTTCTGGAACAAACAGATAGCGGGTAAGAAACATGAACGCCGGTTAGGCAAGATTAACATCCCCGAGGGAGGGGTTTATCGCGGGGGCCGCGGTTGGAGATTCGGGGGGAGGCGATATCCGCCTGTGACCCGAAGCGGAATTTGATGGCTGGCGGTCAGGTTTGTAATTTGCCAGAATTGATCCAGCTACCGCATTTGGAAAGACAGCCGGATGATGAAGGAACTGGCTCTGCTTGCGTTTGCCGGTATCGCTTTCGCTTCTGAAGCGGCGGCGGAAGACGCAAAATATGTCCGCGAACGGGCGGCAATGGTGGAAACCATCCAGGCCTACGCGCAAATTGACATCGGCTTTTCGGGGAGCGAAGGCATATCGGCCGACGTTCTGGAAGCCATGAGGCAGACCAAGCGCCATCTCTTTGTTCCTGAGCGTTACCGGTCCCTGGCTTACGCCGACCGGCCCCTCCCCATCGGCCATGACCAGACGATTTCCCAACCCTTCATCGTTGCCCAGATGACCGACCTGGCCGAAGTCAGGTCCGGCCACACCGTTCTGGAAATCGGCACCGGCTCAGGTTACCAGGCGGCCATACTTGCAAGATTGGTGCGCAAGGTCTGCACCATCGAGATTATCCGCCCGCTCGGCGAAACGGCCGCGAAACTGCTCGAAGACCTCGGCTATCGGAATGTGAGCGTGCGAATTGGCGACGGTTACAAAGGGTGGCCGGAATGCGGTCCCTTCGACGCGGTTATCGTGACGGCCGCGCTCGGGCATGTTCCGCCGCCACTGATCGAACAGCTCAAGGTCGGCGGCCGGCTCGTTATGCCGGTTGGGTCCGCCGGCGCCACGCAGCGGCTGACCGTCATCGAGAAGATTGCGCCCGGCGAGACGAAAACGCGCGTTGTCGGTCTGGTACGCTTCGTACCCTTTACCCGATCCCCGGATTGACCGCCGATACGCGCGTTGCGCTTGAGAGCCGGGGCGTCTTGAACCGGCGCCGCCGAAGCGGAAGCTATTGCAGCGTCTCGAAAAGCCGCCGCATGAGCGTCATCCGCGGCACCAGAGACGAGATAAGCAGATGTTCGTGAAGGGTATGCGCGCCTTCGCCGTCTACACCCAGTCCATCAAGCACGGGCAGTCTGTCGGCCAGGAAATTGCCGTCGCTGCCGCCGCCGGTGTAACTGTCCACGAGCTCGAATCCGATTTCCCGCGCCAGGCCTTTCGCGTGCGAGAAAAGCTCCTCGATGGCGGGCGTCTTCTCGAATGGCGGCCGGCTGAGGCCGCCTTCCACCGTGAAGGCGACGTCTGGATCGAAGGATTGGAGGCCCTTCACCCAGGCGATCATTTCTTCGCCGACTTCGCGGTTCCGGAAACGGAAATCCAGTGATGCGCGGCAATGCTCCGGGATCACGTTTTCCGCCGTGCCCCCTTCGATTTTTCCCACATTGACCGTGAAATTGCGGTCATAGTCGGTCTTGCTTTCGATCTCGACGATCTGCTTCGCCATCTCCAGGATTGCGCTTCGCCCGTCCTTGTGCCGGGCGCCGGAATGAGAGGGCCTGCCGTGAGTGGTCATCACAAAGCGGGCCGAGCCCTGCCGCCCGGTGACGATCTTGCCGCCATCGCGCGCCGGCTCGGTCACGAGCACATATTTGGCGTTTTCGCCGGCCGCCTCGATATGCCTGCGCGACGTTGTGCTGCCAACCTCTTCATCCGAGACGAAGAGAAAACGGATCGGAAGGGGCGTCGTCTTGCCTTCCTCGACCAGCGTGCGGTAGGCGGTCAGTCCAAGAACCGCGCCGCCTTTCATGTCGTAGATGCCGGGGCCATAGGCCTTGTCGCCCTCGACGCGGTACGGCAGCTCTTCGATGGTGCCCACGGGATGAACCGTGTCGAGATGCGACAGTACCAGAATGCCTTTTTCGTCACCGCCCCAGGGAGAAGAAACCGAAACATGATCGGCCCGTCCGCCGGTGCCGGGAATGCGCTGCGTAGCCGTGCCCATCGCTTTGAATTCAGCCGTGACCATGTCCATCATCCGGTTGACCGCACCGGCGTCCATTGTCGGACTTTCCACCTCTACCCAGGTGCGGATCTCGGACAGGATTTCATCTGCGGACGGCATGGCCATATCAATTTCTCCTTAGCTGATATCTGGTGAATTTTTTCAAACCCGGACACTCTTCACACGCCCCCCCGGTCGTTCAGGTGACACGCGGAAAACCGTCCGGGGGAAATTTCCCTGAGCTGCGGAGCGTCGCTGCGGCATCTGTCCAGAACGTGGGGGCAGCGCGGATGGAAGTAACATCCGCCGGGCGGATTGATGGGGGAGGGTATTTCCCCTTTCATCGGATGAAATGTCCGCTTGCGCTGATCGAGGCGCGGCACTTCCGCGAGCAGCGCCTGGGTATAGGGATGATTGGGGCCGCCGAACAGTTCATCGGTTGGCGCGGTCTCGACGAGGCGTCCCAGATACATGATCGCCAGACGGTCGGATATATGCTCCACGACCCCCAGATCGTGGCTGATAAACAGGTAAGTCAGATCAAACTCTTCCCGCAGGTCCATAAAGAGATTGAGAATCTGCGCCTGGATCGAGACGTCGAGCGCGGCGACCGCTTCATCGCAGACCAGAAAGTCCGGTTTGACGGCGAGCGCGCGCGCTATGCCGATACGCTGCCTTTGCCCGCCGGAAAACTGATGCGGATAGCGGCGTCTGAAATCCGGGTCCAGTCCCACCTTCTGCAGCATCTCGTCGACATAGTCGTCCTGTTCCGCCCGGGCGACGATGCCGTGCACGAGCGGCGCTTCCCCGATAATCCCGGCAACGCGCTGGCGCGGATTGAGGGACGCGAAGGGATCCTGAAAGATCATCTGCACCGCGAGCTGGGCGCGCCCGGCGTCCTCGCCGGTCAACTTGGCGACGTCGGCGCCCTTGTAGAATACGCGTCCGGCCGTCGGCTCCAATATACCCGCGATCATGCGCCCGATGGTGGATTTGCCGCAGCCGGATTCGCCAACGAGGCCAACAACCTCTCCCTTGTTCACGACGAGGTCCACCTCGTTCACCGCATGCACCACCCGCTCCGGGGCGCTGGCGCCGAGCAGGGCGGCCATCTTGCCGGCAAGGTCCTGCTTCTGAACGAATTTTTTGGTAAGCGCGTCGGTCTCGATCATGGCGGTCATGGGGCCGGCCCCCGGCTCACCGGATGAAAGCATCGCAGCGATCTGTCTTTGGCGGGATGCGTCACCTCGGGTTCTTCGAGACAGGTGTCATCGTTAAACTTGCAGCGCGTGCGAAAGGCGCACCCCTCCGGCAGGTTGAGAAGCGAAGGCGTCGAGCCCGGAATTTGGGCAAGGCGCTTGCCGCGGCGGTTGTGGCTGGGAACCGATCCGATCAAGCCGGCGGTGTAGGGATGCAGCGGCCGGTCGATGACATTGTCCGCGCCTCCTTCTTCAACAATCCTGCCGGCATACATGACGCAGATGCGGTCCGCGAGCCCGGCCACCACCGCCAGATCGTGGGTGATCCAAAGAAGCGCCGTGCCGGTCTTGCGGCACAGCGTTTGAGCCTCGTAGATGATCTGAGCCTGTATTGTCACATCGAGCGCCGTGGTGGGCTCGTCGGCGATGATCAGATTCGGCTTGTTCAGAAAGGCGATGGCGATCGCCACGCGCTGGCGCATGCCCCCCGAAAGCTCGTGGGGGTAACATTTGAGGCGCTCTTCGGGCGAAGGGATGCCGACCTGTCCAAGGGCATCGCGCGATTGTTCCCAGGCGGTGCGTGCATCGGTGTCCGAGTGGGCCGTGATTGCTTCGACAAGCTGGGTATCGATACGCAGGACCGGATTCAGGGTCATGGTCGGGTCCTGGAAGATCATGGCGATCCGGTTGCCCCGAATGTGCCGCAGGCGCTCTTCGCTCGCGCCAATGAGTTCCTCGCCCTTGTAGCGGATCGACCCCGACACAATGCGGCCCGGCTGATCGATCAAACCGACGATCGAGAACCCGGTCACCGTTTTTCCGGAACCCGATTCTCCCACCAGTCCGAGGACCTCGCCCGCGCCGATCTCGAAACTGACTTTATCGACGGCTTTGACCACACCGCTTTTCGTAAAAAAATAGGTGCACAAATCCTCGACCGCGAGGGTGGGTTTCGGCGCGCTCAACGCTGCAGCCTCGGATTAAGCACGTCGCGCAGCTGGTCGCCGACGAGATTGATGGAAACGATCGTTACGAGCAGCGCAATGCCCGGGAAAAAGCTGATCCAGTATCTTCCGCTCAGCATGTATTCGAAGCCGTTGGAGATGAGCAGCCCGAGAGACGGCTCGGTCTGCGGCAGGCCCACCCCGAGGAAGGAGAGTGTCGCCTCAAGCGCAATGGCATGGGCCGTCTGCACGGTCCCGACGACGATCAGCGGCGCCAGGCAGTTGGGCAGGATGTGCCTGAACAGGATGCGCTTGTGGCTGAGGCCGAGGCAGTTCGCCGCCTCGACATATTCCTTGGAACGCTCCACGAGAGCGGAACTGCGCACGGTCCGCGCATAGTAGGCCCACTGCACCGTCACCAGCGCGATCATGATCTTGTCGACCCCCTTGCCGAACACGGCAAGAAGCATCAACGCGATCAGTATCGCGGGAAATGAAAGCTGGATATCGACGACCCGCATGATGAAGGCCTCTGTCCGTCCACCCAGATAGGCGGCGGCAAGGCCGACCGTCGAGCCGATCGCCAGCGCAATAACGCCGCTCATGGCGCCGACCGAGAGAGAGATTCTCAGGCCGTAGAGAATGGCGCTGAAGAGATCGCGCCCGGCCCCATCGGAGCCAAGCAGGAATATGTATCCCTGAAAACTCCTCGATCCCGGCGGCTGCCGGGATTCCATGATGTCGACCTGGCCGAGATCATATGGGTTCTGAGGCGCGATCAGGGGTGCAAAAACCGCGATCAGGATGATCAGGCAAAGAACCGCCAGCGCCGCGGTGGCGACCCAGCTGTCGGTAAAATCGGAGCGAAACCGCATGAACGGCGTTTCGACGCCCGCCGCGGCCGGCTTCCTGACGATCAGGGCGGCTTTGTCTTCGGTGACGCTCATGCCTTGCGATCCCCCAGCCGGACGCGCGGATCCAGCACCGAATACATGATATCGACGATCAAATTGAGGACCACGAATATCAGAACGATAATAATGAGATAGGCGACGATCACCGGCCGGTCGAGCTGCTGAATGGAATCGATCAGCAGTTTGCCCATTCCCGGCCATGCAAAGATCGTTTCGGTGACGACGGAGAACGCAATCAGACCGCCGAATTCCAGACCCAGAACCGTGATGACCGGTATCAGGATGTTTTTCAGCAAATGCACGAATATGATTCGCGACTGTCTAAGCCCCTTGGCCCGCGCGAATTTGATGTAGTCCTGAAGGACCGCTTCGCGCGTTCCCGCACGCGTCAGACGGATCACAAGCGATATTTTCAGCAGCGCCAGATTGAGCGCCGGCATCACCATATGCGAGAGCCCGTTCATCGTGAACAGGCTCGACGTCACCCCCAGAAACGTCGCCTCATCGCCGCGCCCCGTCGAGGGCAGCCAGCCCAGCATGACGGCAAACACCATGATCATCATCAGCCCGACCCAGAATGTGGGAAGCGAAAAGCCGAGGATCGACGTGGCCATGGTTATCCGCGAAAAAGGCGAGTGCGGCCTGAGGCCGGCATAAAGGCCAAGCGGAATACCCAGCACGATGGCCATGAAAAGGGCGGCCAGCGCCAGCTCCATCGTCGCCGGCATGCGCTGCAAAATGAGCTGAAGCGCGGGCTCGCCGAAAATAAAGGATTTGCCCAGATTTCCCGAAAAGGCGTTTTTCAGAAAGAACAGATATTGCTCGCCGATCGGCTTGTCCAGACCAAGCGCGCGTATGGCGATTTCGATATCTTCCTGGTCAGCTTCCGGGTTGATCAGCATATCGACCGGATCGCCGACAATGTTGACGCCGAAGAAGACAATTACCGACATCACGAGCACGACAATCGCGCTCTGCATCAGCCTGCGGATTGCAAATGCAGTCATGGGCGCCCGCCAAACCTGACGGGCCGGCCGTTAATTGGCCGGCCCGTGCTGGGTCCTGTGTCCGGTTATTCGCTGACCACGTCCATGGCCACGGTCGCTTCGTCCGTGCGGGCGCGATACTTCAGGCCCTTGCGTGTGGCCCAGGTGTTGACCTGATAATGCAGCGGAATGATCGCCACGTCCCCGATGGCGATTTCCGTGGCCTTGGCGAGCAAATCCTGGCGTTTGGCGTCGTCCACGGTCGCCAGCGCATCCTCGATCAGCTTGTCGACTTGGCTGTTGGAGTAGCGGCCGCGATTGGACGCGCCGAACCCGCGGGATTTGTCATATGTGTGGATCAGGGATTTCAGCGGTGACGAGGCTTCGCCGGAACCCGCGCCCCAGCCGACTAGGATAAAGCTGAATTCAGGCGTCTTGTCCGGCCCGCCGCGAGAAGCGCGCTTGAAATAGACCGAGCGCGGCATCGTCACGACCTCGGTCTTGATGCCGATCCGCGTCAGCATCTGGGCAATCGCCTCGACGATCTTGGCATCGTTGATATAGCGGTCGTTGGGGCCGTGAATCGTCAGCTTGAATCCGTCCGGAACGCCCGCTTCGGCCAGCAGTTTCTTGGCGCCTTCGGGATCATAGGCGACCGGCTTCAGATTAGGCGAAACGCCGAAGAACCCTTCGGGCAGGAGCTGGCCGGCCTTGATGGCGATCCCTTCCATGACCCGATCCACGATGGCGTCGCGGTTAATCGCCTTTGAGATCGCGCGGCGCACGCGAACATCCTTCAGCGGGTTCTTGATGTCGCCGCCGTCTTTGGCTTTCACGAAAGGCGAGTTGTCGCGCTGATGATCCAGATGCAGATAGATCACGCGGTTCGAAACCCCCTGGCTCAAAGAGAGCTTGGGTTCTTTCTTGAGACGTTCGATGTCGATCGTCGGAACCTGGGCAATCATGTCGACATCGCCCGCCAGCATGGCGGCGACACGGGACGGCGGTGATTTGATCGGCTTGAGCGTAACCGTGTCCCACTCCGGCTTTTTGCCCCAATAGTCTTCGTTGCGGACAAACACAAAGCGGTCGCCCGGCACATATTCCTTGAACTTGAAAGGACCGGTGCCGATGGCGGCCTTGCCCGAGTTATAGTCCTCGGTCTTCGCGGTCGCCCCGTATTTCTTCGATACGATCGAGAAAGTCGATATGTCGTTCGGCATCAGCGGGTAAGGCTTCGCCGTCTTGATATGCACGGTGAAATCGTCGACCTTTACCGCCGTTTTGCCTTTGATATAGGTGCCGAAACCCGACGGGCTGTTGGGAACGCTTACCGCCCGGCCGAACGTGAAGACCACATCGTCCGCGGTGAAGGGAGAACCGTCATGCCATTTGACGCCCTTCCTCAGTTTGAATTCCCAGGTGGTGTCATCGACGGCCTTCCACGATTCCGCGAGGCCGGGGACGAGTTTCTGATTTGAATCGGTGTGCACCAGCCGGTCGAATATATGACGGGCCAGCGCATTATTCGGCGACAGATTGTGGAAATGCGGGTCAATCGACGTCGGCTCGGACGCCAGGCCGATCTTAATGCTCTTGGCGAAGGCGCCCGTGGAAAAGGCAACCATCGCGGCAACCGCCACCGCCAAAACTATCCTGAAACGTGACATACGCTTTTTTCCTCCCTTGGAAATACGTGTCCATTCGCGATCACGGGAGCCGCTGGAACCCAGATGCTTTCCATTGCGACCGCGTCGGCTTTATTCATTTTGCAGCACTGGAAAAGGTATTACAAAACAGGAAGGACCCGAAGCAAAAACGTTGCGCCGGGGAAGTAGAAACGCATCCAGCCGGCCGGTTGCGCCGCGTTCCCTGAATATCAACAGGTGTCCGGACAGATGAAAACGCCCGAAGAGGGGCGATCATCTCCAGGGCGGGGCCCCTCCACCGGGCAATGGCGGAACCGCACTTGTACGGTCACCGCGTTTTGGCTAACATTCGTTGCTTCCTGAGTACCGAGCCGCGTTGCTTTGAGCGCGGTTTCGCATTTGAGGGAGGCAATCTTGGCGAATGATTCACCGGGCTCCGGGGGGGTGCCGGCTTCGACCGTGGTCCTGAACGCGGAACTGCGCCAGCTTGCGCTGGAGCTGTTCGACCAGTTTCGGACCATGTCATTCGACGGAGTCGGGATCAGCCGCGAAACCTATGGTCCCGGCGAAACCGCCGCCATGGAAGTCATTGAGCGCATCGCGGCCCGGCACAACCTTGAAACCGAGTGGGATGCCGCACGCAACCTCATCGTGCGGCTGCGCGGACGCGAAGGCGAACGCCCGGTCGTGGCGACGGGCTCGCATCTGGACAGCGTGCCGCAGGGGGGCAACTTTGATGGCGCCGCGGGCGTCATTGCCGGACTGGTGTCCCTCCTGTCGGCCAGGGCGAACGGGCCTCCCCTTCGAACCATGGAATTGTTTGTCCTGCGCGGAGAGGAAAGTGCCTGGTATGGCGGCCCCTGCTATTTCGGATCGCGCGCGATCTTCGGCCTGCTCTCGCAAAGCGATCTGGCCAGCCGCCACCGTGTTTCGGGACAGACACTCGCTGACCACATGGTGCAATGCGGTGTGGATCTGACGCCCATAAAGGCGGGCCGTCCGCTGATGGACCCGGCCAGGTTTCATTGCTGGATGGAGTTGCACATCGAGCAGGGACCGGTCCTTATTGCGCGCGAAAAACCTGTCGGCTTTGTTACCGGGATACGCGGCAATGTCCGCCACCGGCGGGTTGTCTGCCGCGGCGAGGCCGCCCATTCGGGAGCCGTACCGAGATGGTTGCGTCACGATGCGGTGCTTGCCATGGCGGAACTCCTGATGCGCCTCGACGAGCATTGGCGGGTTCTTCTCGAGTGGGGTGAAGACCTTGTCGTGACCTCGGGGATCGTCGAGACGAACGCCGACGAACACGCGGTGTCCCGCGTTCCCGGTGAAGTCGCTTTCGCGCTGGAATACCGAAGCCAGGACGCCAGGACGCTGACATCGTTCGGCGCCCTGGTCCAGTCGGAGTGCGCGCAAATAGCGGCCAAGCGGGGCGTTGAGTTCGATCTGGGAGATGCGGTGCGCACGGAACCGGCCCGAATGAACCAAAGCCTGGTGAAACTCCTTGAAACGCAAGCCGGAGAGGCCGGCATCTCATGTGAGATCATGCCATCGGGCGCGGGCCACGACTCGGCCGTTTTCGCGAATGTCGGCGTGCCTTCGACCATGGTTTTTGTCAGAAATGACAAAGGCAGTCACAATCCGCATGAGGCAATGGAGTATTCTGACTTTTTTGCCGGCGCCGAAACGCTCTTGCGGGCGCTGTGGAAGGTGGCCAATCAGGCCGGGGAGGTGCAATCATGACGGGAGCGGGCAGGGACGCCCTTGAAGCGGCGCGGATTGTCGTCGACAGCGGCGCTGTATATACGCGAACAAGCGGCGATCCGTTTTTCCTCTCGTCCGGCTGGGCCAGCCCGGTATTCATCGATGTCAAGCGGCTGATATCATTTCCCGAAGCGCGTCAACGGCTTCTTGAGCTGGCGCTCAGGAGAATAGACGAAGAATTCGGTTCGCAGGGGCTTGATCAAATAGCCGGTTGCGAGCTGGCCGGAGTGCCGTTTGCGGCCATGGTCGCCGACCGTCTCTCCCTGCCGCTCGTTGTCGCCCTGAAACAGGCCCGGGGGTTTGGCCGCCTCTCCCAATTCGAGGGCACTTTCGAGCCTGGCACGCGCACATTGCTTTTTGACGATCTCTCGACCGACGGGCATACGAAGGCGACATTCAGGGCCGCGCTTGAGCGCGCCGAAGCGCGTATCGCCGGTATCTTTGTGCTGCTCGGCTACAATGTCTTCCCGGATCCGCCGGAAATCACCTCTCTTATGACGCTGGCCGATATCGTCGCCGTCGCTGAACGGGACGGCAAACTCGATCCCGGCGCCTTGAGGGAGGTGCAGGCTTTTACTGCGAATGCACCCGATTGGTCCAGGCGAAACGGCGGGATCGCGAAGCCGTAGGACCGGCGCGGTCAGTTGAGAGATCTGCCCATTTCCAGCCAGAAGATGGTGAACACGAACAGGAACACGACAAACTCGGCCACGGTAACCACGATCAGCATGAAGGCTATGCGCCGGGCCGAGGGTTTCATCGGCTGCCAGACGCGGCGCATGTAGAATTTCCACCCCGGAACCCACGACCATCGCTTCCATCGCCCCAGGTAGCGATAAAGGTTCTCTCCCCACTGAACGAGACTCTTGTCGACCTCGTCGATGCGGGCCTCGCGTTCGGAGAGGGAGGATCCCGAGTAATCGTCGGTGACGACGAGTTTCGCGGTCCCGCCGGGTTGGGCTTCAACGCGGAACGCGGTCGCCTTTCTGAGACCGTGAGAATACCGCACCGTGATGCCGTCATCGGCGGGTTCGACCTCGAGACCGGTCTCGATCAGCCTGTCGTTGCTCAGATTTTTCGCCTTGAGCGAATACTGGTTTTCGCCGGTCTGGCGCCATTCCTCGAACACGAGCTGTGAATTGATGCGGTACAGCCGCTCGACATCCGCCAGGAACGAGCGGAGTTCCGCCGCATTGTAGGGCGTCTCGATCGTCACCCAGGCGGCGTCTTCGCTGCCTTGCGGAGAGTCTTCGCTCATCGGTCCGGGTGCGGCACGGTCAACAGGCGTACCGGCAGTGAGCGAACCAGCACCTCCAGGTCCATGCGCGAACGCAGTCCCTCACTCTTTTTGGGGCGGGGCGAGCCGATCACGGCCAGGTCATACCCGCCCTTTTCACACGAAGCGAGCAGGCATGGCGCCGGCTTGCCCAGGTGAACCTCGTTGGTATAGGAGATGCCGGACTGTTTGGCTCTCTCCTCCAGCCGTTCGACCTCGTCGGCGGCCTCCCGCGCCAGTTCGCTTTCGACATAGTTGCCGAAGCGGGCCTGCGTCACGGCATTGTTCAGCCAGTCATCGCCCATCATGCCCTTCCACAAATCCGGCACGACGAGAAGATGATGAAGAGATGCGCCGAATTCCGCGCACAGCTCCAGCGCCGCGTCTTCGGCGGCCCTTGCGCCGGGCGTTCCGTGGCTCGCAATGATGAGTTTCTCGATAGGCATGGGACCTTCATAACACACCAGATCGCTTCATGTTTTGATGGAATCAAAACCGCGATCTAACTTTTAGTTTATGCGTATCGCCGATAAGCGGTTCCCGCTTATCGGCGATACGCACTGGACCCGCGGGTCGAGAGGGGCTGGCCTCGCGGCGCGCGGATACGAGAAAAACCCGGCGCCTTGGCTGGGCGCCGGGTCTTCCGCTCAATCAGTCCGGATCGCTAGATCAGGACGTAGACACCAAAAGCGATCGCCGCCGCGCACAAAAGCGCGATGAAATCCTCGGCGCGGTCACCTTTGAAGATCGACAGGGCGGAGCCACGGTGGAACTTGGCGCCGGCTTCTTCCTGCAGATCGATGTCTTGGGAGTCTTTTTTGGCCATCATATCGATGTCCTCCCCTTATATGGTTTCACGCACGAACAACAAGATCACGATCAGCGACAGCACCGCTTTCGTGGTGCCGACGATACCGCCGATGACAAGAGGCTGTCCGCCTGCCTGCCGCATGGCGGCGAAGGTAATCTGCATGCCGAGCCCGGTCAGGCCAAACGCGAAGAGAAGCGTGATCCATTGTCTGAACTTCTTGATCTTCTTCGCTGTATGCCGAACAGCCTTGGTCGCTTTCTTGAGGACCTTGTTGGCGTCTTTCGACAGTACTCTGGCGTTGTGGAGACCCCGAATGACACCCCATTCTTCGACCGTCACGATCTTACGGTTTTCGATGAGGTTGTCCAAGGCGGCCTTGCGGTCGGCCCTCTTTACCTTGTCGATTTCGGCGGTGAGCTTCGCGATCTGCTCGTCGGTCATCATCTTCGAGGGCTTGACGATGCTGCTGTCGAAGAATTTGCCCTTATAGTGCTGCGCCGGTGCGAAAACGCCGGTCGACGACAGGGCGAACATCAAGATGAAGCCGAGCACGAACACCGGGAACTTCTCGAAGATAACCTTGCCGACATTGACTTTCTCGACGTCCTCATTCCCCTCCTGCCTGACGTACCAGACGGCAAGCCACAGCACGATGATCGGCAGGAACAGCACACGAGTGATGTTGAAGATCTCAGCGACCTTCAGCGTCTCGATGCCGTCCGGCTGATAGGCCAGGGCCGCGCCCGCGACCTGCGCCGAATTGAGGATGCCGGTGCCGGCCCAGGCGCCGAACTGGATGTAACCGAGGCCGAGAAGGTGACCGACGATCGGGAACAGGAACATACAGCCGACGCCCCATATGAGGATGGTGCCGATGGTGTAGGCGATCTCGACCGCCTTGGCCTGGACGACAGGCGCAGCGGCGACCGAGGCGGACACGCCGCAGACGCCCATGCCGGCCGATAGCACGCCGCCCATGGAAGTGGGAATTTTTCGCATACGGCCCAGTACCAGCACCATGCCGACGGAACCGAGGACGAAGAAGCCGACCATTATGGCCGACAGCTTGCCCAGCGATTGCAACTCGGCCAGGCTGTAAAGCGTTCCCAGCAGGATGACGCCGGTTTTCAGGCCGAGGCGCGACAGACGCACGCCGTTTTCAGCCCACTCGGGAATCTTGAACACATTGACGGTAATGATACCGGCGAGGATGCCCAGCACCACATAGTTGAGGCCAAGCACCTGGTGCAGGTATTTGGCGCCCATCACCGGGCCCAGGCCTTTGCTCAGCACGGCAATCCATGGGGCGAGGTACCAGCGCACGGTCATCGCGATCAACAGGATGAAAATCGCGCCGGCGACGCTCGACAGATAATAGTCCGCGTTGCCTTCTTCGTGCTTGCCCCACAAATGCCAGGCGCCGACAACGACGCTGATGATCCCAAACGCGTAACCCATGCCGACCATTTCGCCGACATACTTCTTGTTATTCAGATATCCGATCACATCGCCCATGGCCCCGGAACCGGCCAGATAGGCGATCGCAATAAAGACTACGCCCATGATCAGCAGGGCGGGATGTTTCTTGGTATAAACCATGCGTATTCCCCCCACCTAAGACTGGTGCGCCATTCAAGCACCAAACATGCACTCGACTACGGATCCATGATCCGGAATCGGTCCATTTCCTAGGTTCGTTACAAATCTCGTTCCCCGTCTGAGCCCAAGCGTTGATATCAACCTTGCGACAGGGGTCGGTTCGTACGAGCGCCCGGCGTCCGGCGTCGGATTCCGCGGCTTCGAAATTATGATCTATCGTAACAGGACACCGCGCCTTCAAAGGCGCGGTTTTACCGCCCTCATTTCACCCTCCCTTGTCTTCGCCCTTGTCTTTTTTTGGCGACTCGTTAAAAGCCGCCTTAATAGAAGAAACGCACCGGCGGGCGCTTTTGTTCCCTAATGGGACAAATATTTTTCCGGAATTTACCTTAGGCCGCTACATGTTCCGATGGAATCGAAACCGCGGTCCCGGCTTTGCCTATGCGTATCATTTTTCCGATAACCGGTTCCCGCTTATCGGTGATGCGCCCTAGGCCGCGCAGGGTCTGCTTTCGGCCCGGCTTCTGGCCAGCCTTTGCCGTGTCGGCTTGTCGAAGGGCTCCTTGAACCCGGAATAATTCTTGAGAGTTTCCGTCAACAGCGCGAAACGCGAGGGCTCCATCCCCGTTGCCATCAGAATGAACCCCTGCCGCACATGGGACCAGGTTGTGATGCGAAATGAATCCTTGCTCGTTTTCGCCCGCTGGCGCTTGGTCCGATTCTTGAGAGTGACAGGCAGGACGAAAAGGCTGAGCCGGCACCCTCTGTTCCCGACATAGCCCAGATGGAGAGCCTTCTTCTGTTCGAACTGAATGACGTCGGCGGCGGCCAGAGACAGACTTGCCGCCGAAAGATCGGGCGCCAGCACCCTGCTTCCCAGTATCCGGCTTGCCGCCGCCAGGAGAAGCGGAGAGTCAGGAGCCGGTTTGCCTTTCATATTGGAAATCCACGACTCGTGATTGGACCTTGCAACGGTCAGCCAGTCTTTTGCGAGATTCCGGTTGAAGAGATACACGGCCGCCCCGAGCCCGGCCAGCACCGCAAAGGCCGCGAAGGAGGCGGCGATCGCGTAAACCCAGGTTCGCGCAGGGCGCTCCTCACGAAGTTTCGCCGGACCTTGCGGTATGATCTTCGGCATCGTCGCCTTGAGTTTGGTCAGGCAGGCGACTTCCCTGGCAATATGCGCATCGCGTGCGATGGCCCTCGCGACCGTCGCCGTCGAATCGGGATCCAGCTCACCGTCGACATAGGCGCTCAGATCTTCTGCCGAAGGCCGGGTTTCCGTCATTTCCCTGCTTGTCCTACTTTCAGCGTAAAACGGTTCGAGGATTCTTCCATAACCTGGGTCATGAGTGCATTTCGCGCGCGCGACAGCCGGCTCTTTACAGTGCCGGGAGCTATTTTCAATACGGTACTGACCTCGACATAGGTCATGCCGACGATATCGATTAATGCAATGATCTCACGCTGTCCATCCGGCAATTTTTCAAAACTCATCTTGACGGTCAGCCCGTTGATTTGCTCCTCCTCGCGGCACCAGTAGGTATCGGCCAAATGCAAATTCAGCTCCTCGACATCCGCCAGATCAAGCCTGTTGCGCCGAAAGCGGTCGATGGACGCATTGCGAAGGATGCGAAACAGCCACACGCGATAGGCGGTCGAGTCGCCGGGGACGTTTTTCGCGCCGAGAGCTTTCAGCGCGGTTTCCTGCACCAGATCGTTCGCGTCGTCCACGTTTTTGGTCAAGCTAAAGGCGTAACCATAGAGACCGCCCAGGTGTGTCTCGACCGGGTTGCAATTTCTCCTCAGCACATCGGTCCTCCCAAGTAGACCTGAACTTCCCCCACTCGCGCAACTGGTTTTAATGTAACACTAAAAAGGCCCGTGGCGGAAGCAGCCGCCGTCATTTCGGATTTCAGCCGCGCGGTGCCAGGCAGTTGACGCGCCGCCTGCGAAACCGGGGGCCGGGGGTTCTAATCCTCCCCGGCGCGCAAATTGTCTCAAAGCTTTACGGTCACCATCGATGTTGGCGGATCTTTCCCGAATGCCAATATTTCAGGCGCCAGTATAGCGCCGGCTCCGTGAGCGTCATTTCAATTGCATTTGTTTTGCGGCGTTCGGGCGTTCAGTTCCTTTCTGATGACGGACACGGCGACGGGTAAGCCCGTCACAGGCATATTTATCGCGCATCGGGGCATGACCTGGCCGCTGAGGCGACGGTGAAACAGCCCCGCCAGGCGCATCCGTACACAGCCTGTACACAATTTGTTGTTCTCGCCGGCAGTCGTCGCACCTGGCGGTGGCGCCACATATGGACATTTCCGAATACAACCGCAGATTTCGAAGTATATATAAGAGGTTGTACCGAATCAGCCGTCCGGATCCTCGTCAAATCCCCTTTTCGGTCCGGGCCCGGGCCGGGCCCGGACCCGCCATTTGTTCATCGCGCGGCCGCTCCCGAGATTGTTGCAAATCGGCGAGATGCGGTAGGGTCCGTGCGAATCGCCTGTCGCGCAAAACGGGATTCTCCCGTAATCCAGCCACAAAAAAACGGGGTCATCCCGCAGTCCAGCCACATAAAAAACGGGGTCCTCCCGCAGTCCAGCCACGAGGAGAGCGCAATGCCGCCGCCGCTCAGCGTCACGGGTTCACAACAACACCAGATGCTCGGAATGAGCACCTTCGCGTTCTCGATGTGCTTTGCGGTGTGGACAATCTTCTCGATCATCGGCGTGAAGATCAAACAGGATCTGGGGTTGTCCGATAGCGAGTTCGGCGTGTTGGTGGCGACGCCGATTTTGACCGGCTCGCTCAGCCGCATCTTCCTCGGTATCTGGACCGACCAATATGGCGGCCGGACAGTTTTTACCGCGGTGATGTTGCTCACCGCGATTGCGACATGGCTGTTGTCGACGGTGTCGACTTACCCGATGTTCCTGCTTGCCGCCCTGGGGGTGGGGCTGGCGGGCGGTTCGTTTGCCGTCGGCATCGCCTATGTCTCCAAATGGTATGGCCAGGAAAAACAGGGCACGGCGCTCGGCATTTTCGGCGTGGGCAATGTCGGCGCGGCGGCCACCAATTTCGGCGCGCCGTTTCTCTTGCTGGCGTTTGGCTGGGAGCAAACAGCGCAGATTTACGCGGTTGTCCTGGCGCTGACGGCTGTTGTTTTCTATGCGTTCACGAAGGATGACCCGGCGATCGTGGCCCGGCGGGCAAGAGGCGAAAAGCCGCGCAGCACGCTGCTGGAACTGGAGCCCCTCAAGAACATTCAGGTCTGGCGCTTCGCGCTTTATTATTTCTTCGTGTTCGGCGCTTTCGTGGCGCTGGCGCTTTGGCTGCCGCGCTATCTCATCGGCGTCTACGGCCTCGACATCAAGACCGCGGGCATGCTGGCCGCTTTTTACGCGGTGCCGGCCAGTCTGTTCCGCGCCTATGGCGGGCATTTGTCCGACAAGTATGGCGCCCGCACGGTGATGTACTGGACATTCGGCGTGGCGGCGGCCGTCACCTTTATGCTGTCCTATCCCAATACCGACTACATCATCCACGGCATTCGCGGGCCGATCACCTTCTCCACCAGCATGGGGCTCGTCCCGTTCGTGATCCTGATCTTCATTCTCGGCTTCTTCATGTCGCTCGGCAAAGCCGCCGTCTACAAGCACATCCCCGTTTATTATCCCGATCATATTGGTTCGGTCGGCGGGCTCGTCGGCCTGATCGGCGGCCTGGGCGGCTTCTTCCTGCCGATCGCCTTCGGCGTGATGCTTGACCTCACGGGTGTATGGACCAGCAGCTTCATGCTGCTGTTCGGCCTCGTGTCCGGTGCGCTTCTATGGATGCATTTCTCCATCCGGAATATGGAACGTGCGGCCTCGCCGGAGGATCTGGACCTCCTGCCGCAGCTTCCCGAAATGCAGCCCATCCACATGAAGAAGCATTCCAAAGCTCTCAGCCCGGTTCTCGAAGACTGGCGTCCGGACGACAAGAAGTTCTGGGAAACCAAGGGAGAAAAGATTGCCAGGCGCAATCTGTGGATCTCGGTTCCCTGTCTGCTGCTGGCCTTCTCCGTCTGGCTGGTGTGGAGCGTGGTGGTGGCCAAGCTGCCGACGATCGGCTTCAAATATTCGACCGATCAGCTGTTCTGGCTGGCGGCGCTGCCGGGACTTTCGGGCGCCACTTTAAGGATTTTCTACTCCTTCATGGTGCCGATATTCGGCGGGCGGCTATGGACGACCGTGACGACCGCGTCGCTGCTGATCCCGGCCTTCGGCATGGGGTATGCGGTGCAGAATCCCGAAACGCCCTATCCGATGTTCCTGATTCTGGCGCTGTTATGCGGCCTTGGCGGCGGCAACTTCGCCTCGTCCATGGCCAATATCAGCTTCTTCTTTCCCAGGGCCCAGAAGGGCAATGCGCTGGCGCTGAATGCCGGGCTCGGAAATGCGGGTGTCTCCGTCATGCAGTTCCTGGTGCCGATTGTCGTGACCATCGGCGTGTTCGGCGCCATTGGCGGCGAGCCGCAGGTGACTTCCCAGGGCACGCAGGTCTGGTTGCAGAATGCCGGGTTCATCTGGGTGCCGTTCCTGATCATCGCGACCCTCGCCGCCTGGTTCGGCATGAACGACATCGCGTCCGCGAAAGCTTCCTTCAAGGAACAGTCGATCATTTTCACGCGCAAGCACAACTGGATCATGTGCTGGCTCTATACCGGAACCTTCGGCTCCTTCATCGGCTATTCGGCGGGCTTCCCGCTCCTGGCCAAGACCCAGTTCCCGGACGTGGAGTCCCTGCAATATGTGTTCCTGGGTCCGCTGGTCGGCGCGTTGAGCCGCGCGGCGACGGGCTGGGTGTCGGATAAATATGGCGGTGGCCGGGTCACCTTCTGGACGTTCCTCGTAATGATCGGCGCTGTCGGCGGCGTGCTCTATTTCCTCGCCGCCAAGGATCAGCCGGGCGCGTTCTGGGGCTTCTTCGCGATGTTCATGGTGCTGTTCTTCGCCACCGGCATCGGCAATGCCTCAACCTTCCAGATGATCCCGGTGATGATGCGGCTGGAGATCGACCGGCTGATGCCGGGGCTCTCCGCGCCCGAGCGCGTGCGGCAGGCCGAAAAAGAGTCGGCGGCCATTATCGGCTTCACCTCGGCGATCGCAGCCTATGGGGCCTTCTTCATCCCGAAGGCCTATGGCTCATCGATTTCGCTGACCGGAGGACCTGAAGCCGCCCTGTGGGCTTTCATGATCTTCTATGTGAGTTGCGCGGCGATCACCTGGTACGTCTACACACGCCGCGGCGGGCTTCTGCACGACACCGAGCGCGGCACGGGCCGCCCCGCCCCGCGCCGCCGCGGGGCTCCCCGCAAAGCCAGAGCCTGAGACCGGAGAGAATAAGATATGAGTCATCTGCTCGACCGACTGAACTTTCTTAGCCGAAAGAGCGAAGGCACCTTCGCGGACGGCCATGGTGTGACCCTGCGCGAGGACCGGGGCTGGGAGGACGCCTACCGCAAGCGCTGGCAGCATGACAAGATCGTGCGCTCGACCCATGGCGTGAACTGCACCGGGTCCTGCTCCTGGAAGATTTACGTGAAGGGCGGGATCGTCACCTGGGAAACCCAGCAGACGGACTATCCGCGCACACGGCCCGATCTGCCGAACCATGAGCCGCGCGGCTGCGCGCGGGGCGCCAGCTATTCCTGGTATCTCTATTCCGGCAACCGGCTGAAATATCCGCTGATCCGTGCCCGCCTCATGAAGGCTTGGCGCCAGGAGCGGGCGACGAAGAAGCCGGTCGCGGCGTGGAAGTCGGTCGTCGAGAACAAGGCGACGCGCGACAGCTACACGAAAATGCGCGGTCATGGCGGGTTCATCCGGGCGACCTGGGATGAAGTGAACGAGATCATCGCCGCCGCCAACGCCTATACGGCCAGGACCTACGGCCCGGACCGCGTCATGGGATTTTCGCCAATCCCGGCCATGTCCATGGTCTCCTATGCTGCGGGCTCGCGCTATCTCTCGCTGCTCGGCGGCGTGTGCATGTCCTTCTATGACTGGTATTGCGATTTGCCTCCCGCCAGCCCGCAGACCTGGGGCGAACAGACGGACGTGCCGGAATCGGCCGACTGGTACAATTCAGGCTTCCTGATGCTGTGGGGCTCGAACGTGCCGCAGACGCGCACCCCCGACGCGCATTTCTATACCGAAGTCCGCTACAAGGGCGCCAAGAGCGTTGTTGTTTCGCCGGACTATTCGGAAGCCTCGAAATTCGCCGATGTCTGGCTGCATCCCCAGCAGGGCACCGACGCCGCGCTGGCCATGGCCATGGGCCATGTCATCCTGCGCGAGTTCCATCTCGACCGGAACGTTCCTTATTTTCAGGACTACGTAAAACGCTACACCGACATGCCCAATCTGGTGCGGCTGGTGAAACAGGATGGCCACTATGTGCCGGAGCGCCTGCTGCGCGCCTCCGACATCAAAGGCACCCTGAAGGAAAAGAACAACCCGGAATGGAAGACGCTGGCCATCGATGCGCGCAGCGGCAACATCGTCGCGCCGCTGGGATCGGTTGGCTTCCGCTGGGGCGAGAAGGGCAAGTGGAACCTGGAGAGCAGGGACGGGTCCGGGAAGGATATCGACCTCAAACTGACCCTCATCGCCAAAAAGGACCGGGACGACGTCGCCGACGTGGCGTTCCCCTATTTTGGCAACCGCGAGCATGATCATTTTGACGGCACCGACCATGCCTCGACGCTGGTGCGCAAAGTCCCGGCGAAAAAAGTCAAGCTCAAGGACGGCGAAGCGCTGGTTGCGACCGTCTATGATTTGTTCATGGCCAATTACGGCCTCGACCGGGGTCTGGGCGGGGAAAACACCGCAAAAGACTTCAAGGCCAATGAGCCCTACACGCCGGCCTGGGCGGAACGCATTACCGGCGTGCCCGCCGGACAGATCATAGAGGTGGCGCGCGGCTTTGCCTCTAATGCGGAAGTGACCAACGGCAAGTCCATGGTCATTCTCGGCGCCGGACTGAACCACTGGTATCACATGGACATGAACTACCGGGGGATCATCAATCTCCTGGTGATGTGCGGCTGCGTCGGCCAGTCGGGCGGGGGCTGGTCGCATTATGTGGGGCAGGAGAAACTGCGCCCGCAGACGGGCTGGCTGCCCTTGGCATTCGGCCTCGACTGGAACCGGCCGCCCCGGCATATGAATTCGACCTCCTGCTTCTACGCCCACACCGACCAGTGGCGCTATGAAACGCTGGAAATGAAGGAAATATTGTCGCCGACGGCGCCCGCGGGTTCGTGGGAGGGGTCGCCCATCGACTATAATGTGCGGGCCGAGCGCATGGGCTGGCTGCCCTCCGCCCCGCAGCTTGAAACCAATCCCCTTGAGGTGGCGAAAGCCGCTAAAAAAGCGGGCAAGGACCCGAAGGACTATGTGGTCGAGCAGCTCAAATCCGGCAAGCTCAATATGTCCTGCGATGACCCGGACAATCCGAAGAACTGGCCGCGCAACCTGTTTGTCTGGCGCTCCAACCTGCTGGGGTCATCGGGCAAGGGGCATGAGTATTTCCTCAAGCATCTGCTCGGCACGTCCCATGGCGTGCAGGGCAAGGATCTGGGCGAAGACGGCGGTGTGAAGCCCGAAGAAGTCGTCTGGCATGAAGAAGCACCGGAGGGAAAGCTCGATTTGCTGGTGACGCTCGACTTCCGCATGTCGACGACGTGTATGTATTCCGACATCGTTCTGCCCACCGCCACCTGGTATGAGAAAAACGACCTCAACACCTCCGACATGCATCCCTTCATCCATCCGCTGACGGCGGCGATCGATCCGGTTTGGGAAAGCCGGAGCGACTGGGATATCTATAAGGGCCTTGCCGAGAAATTCTCCGAAGTCGCGCCCGAGGTGCTCGGGGTGGAAACCGATGTGGTGCTGGTCCCGATCCTGCACGACACCCCCGGCGAGATGGCCCAGGCGCTTGACGTGAAGGACTGGAAAAGGGGCGAATGCGAGCCCGTGCCCGGCAAGACCATGCCGCAGATCGCCGTGATCGAACGCAATTACCCGGACCTCTATAAGCGTTTCACCGCGCTCGGGCCGCTCATGAACAAGCTCGGCAATGGCGGCAAGGGCGTCGCCTGGAACACCGAACATGAAGTCGAGTTGCTCGGCCAGCTCAACGGGGTCGTGACGGAGGACGGCCCCACCAAGGGCATGCCGCGCATCGAGACGGATATCGATGCGTCGGAAGTCATCCTCATGCTGGCGCCCGAAACCAATGGCGAGGTCGCGGTCAAGGCGTGGGAGTCCCTGAGCCAGACAACAGGGCGCGAACATGCCCATCTGGCGCTCCCCAAGGAGGATGAAAAAATCCGCTTCCGCGATGTGGTCGCACAACCGCGAAAGATCATTTCCTCGCCCATATGGTCGGGCCTTGAGTCGGAGAAGGTCTGCTACAACGCCGGCTATACCAACGTCCATGAGCTGATCCCCTGGCGCACGCTGACAGGACGCCAGCAGCTTTATCAGGATCATTTATGGATGCGGGCCTTTGGCGAAGGCTTCTGCGTTTACCGCCCGCCCATCGACACCAAATCGGTGAACCCGGTGATCGAGGAGAAGGACAACGGCTCTCCGCAGCTGGTGCTGAACTTCATTACCCCGCATCAGAAATGGGGCATCCACTCCACCTATACGGACAATCTGCTGATGCTCACCCTCAGCCGCGGCGGTCCCATCGTCTGGCTCAGCGAAATCGACGCCCTGAAGGCCGGCATCGTCGATAACGACTGGGTGGAGGCCTACAACGCCAACGGCGCGCTGGTTGCGCGCGCGGTCGTCTCCCAGCGGATCAGGGAGGGGACGATTTTCATGTATCACGCGCAGGAGAAGATCGTGAATGTGCCGGGCTCGGAAATTACCGGCCTGCGCGGCGGCATCCACAATTCGGTGACCCGCGCCACGATCAAACCCACCCACATGATCGGCGGTTACGCCCAGCAGTCCTACGGCTTCAACTATTACGGCACGGTCGGGTCCAACCGGGACGAGTTTGTGATCGTTCGCAAGATGGAAAATGTCGATTGGCTGGAGCGCCCGGCCGCCGACGCATTGGAGGTGCCGGCATGAAGATACGCGCGCAAATCGGCATGGTGCTCAATCTCGACAAATGCATCGGCTGCCATACCTGCTCGGTGACGTGCAAGAATGTATGGACCAGCCGCGAGGGCATGGAATATGCCTGGTTCAATAACGTCGAAACCAAGCCCGGCATCGGCTACCCGAAAAACTGGGAAGACCAGGAGAAATGGAACGGCGGCTGGGAGCGCAAGCCCAATGGCGGGCTCCAGCCCAAGATGGGGTCGAAGCTCTCGATATTGTCGAAGATTTTCGCCAATCCGGACCTGCCCGAGATCGACGATTATTACGAGCCCTTCACCTTCGATTACGAACATTTGCAAACGGCCAAAGAGTCCGAAGCCATGCCCACCGCGCGGCCGCGTTCGCTCATTTCCGGCGAGCGGATGGAGAAGATCGAATGGGGGCCGAACTGGGAGGAAATCCTTGGCGGCGAATTTGCCAAGCGCTCTCATGACATCAATTTCGAGGGCGTGCAGAAGGAAATCTACGGCGAGTTCGAAAACACCTTCATGATGTATCTGCCGCGTTTGTGCGAGCATTGCCTCAACCCCTCATGCGCCGCGGCCTGTCCGTCGGGCGCCATCTACAAGCGTGAGGAGGACGGCATTGTCCTCATCGATCAGGAGAAATGCCGCGGCTGGCGCATGTGCGTTTCGGCCTGCCCCTACAAGAAGATTTATTACAACTGGTCGAGCGGCAAGTCTGAAAAATGCACCTTCTGCTTCCCGCGCATCGAGGCGGGCGAGCCGACGGTGTGCTCTGAAACCTGTGTCGGGCGCATCCGTTATCTGGGCGTTGTTCTGTATGACGCAGACCGGATCGCGGAGGCCGCGTCCGCCGAGGACGAGCAGGATTTATACGAGGCCCAGCTCGGCATCTTCCTTAACCCGCAAGACCCCGGCGTCATCAAACAGGCGCGAAAAGACGGCGTTCCCGATGCCTGGCTGGAAGCGGCGAAGAAATCGCCGGTCTACAAGATGGCGATGGACTGGAAGATCGCCTTCCCGCTGCACCCTGAATACCGCACGCTGCCGATGGTCTGGTACGTGCCGCCCCTGTCGCCCATCCAGGCGGCGGCGGAAGCGGGAACCATCGCCACCGATGCAGCCATGCCGGATGTCCGCTCGCTTCGCATCCCCGTGCGCTATCTCGCCAATTTGCTGACCGCGGGCAAGGAAGAGCCGGTCATCTTGGGGCTGGAGCGGATGCTGGCCATGCGCGCCTATATGCGGGCCAAAACGATCCTGGGCAAACCCAACCGCGCCGTCGCCAAGCGCGTCGGCCTCACCGGGAGCCAGATCGAGGAGATGTATCACATCATGGCCATCGCCAATTACGAGGACCGCTATGTGATCCCCACCTCTCACCGGGAAGCTGGCGAAGACGCATTCGATCTGCGCGGCGGCTGCGGCTTCAGCTTCGGCAATGGCTGCTCGGGCGGAACATCGGACGCCGATCTGTTCGGCGCGGGGCCGCGCAAAAAGCTGACCACCCCGACGGAGGCGTTTTAGGATGATCCGGACCTTCAAGGTTCTCTCCCTGCTGCTCACTTATCCGACACAGGAAATCAAGGCGGGCGCGGGCGAATTGAGCGCGGCAATCGAAAAAGAAGCCCTGCTTCCCAAGCGGCATATGGCGCTCCTGAACAAGCTGATAACCGAGATAGAGACCCGGGATATCTACGATCTGCAGGAGCGCTATGTGCTGCTGTTCGACCGTACGCGCTTCCTGTCGCTGCATATGTTCGAGCATGTGCATGGCGAGGGAAGCGACCGGGGCCAGGCGATGCTCGATCTCAAAGAGCTCTATGAGAAACACGGGCTTGACATCGCCGCGTCCGAGCTGCCGGATTTTCTACCCCTGTTTCTGGAGTTTCTGTCCACAAGACCTCTTGAGGATGCGCGCGAGCTTCTGAACCAGCCGCTCCATATCATCGCCGGGTTGCGCGAGCGCCTGCACAAGCGCGGCAGCGTCTATGCCTCCGCATTCCGGGCGCTGGAGTCGATCGCATCGGGAACACCGTCAGCCGGTCTCCTCAAGGATTTCCTGAGCGCGGCGGAAGATGACCCGGAAGATTTCGGGCAGCTGGATGAATCCTGGGAGGATGAACCGGTGGTGTTCGGACCTGGCGCCGCATCGCAATCGGACGGGTGCAACCCGAACCGTATCGCCACCCGGCTGCGCGCGGCCCGGCGCCCGGCGTCCGCCCCCGGCATCGGTAGCGGCGGCAATTGAGGAGCACATCATGAGCGACTGGATTAATACGCTGGTCTTCGGCATCTACCCCTATGTGGCCCTCACGGTCCTCGCCGTCGGGTCGATGATCCGTTATGACCGCGAACCCTATGGCTGGCGGTCCGGCTCAAGCCAGCTGCTGCGGCGCAAACAGCTGATGATGGGGTCCGTGCTGTTTCATGCGGGCGTGCTGATCGTGTTCTTTGGCCACGTGGTGGGGCTGCTCACTCCCATCCAGATCTTCGACTGGATGGGAGTGAGCCACAGCTTCAAGCAGATCATGGCGATAGTCGTTGGCGGCGTGGCGGGGGCCTTCGCGCTGCTCGGCGGGCTCATCCTGCTGCACCGGCGTCTGTCCGACGCCCGCATCCGCACGACATCGAGTTTCGGCGATATCGCCATCCTCGGGCTGCTGAATGTTCAGCTCATGCTCGGACTGGCGACCATCCTCGTTTCCATGCAGCATCTGGACGGGGAAGAAATGGTGCGCTTCATGAGCTGGGCGCAGGGCATCTTCACCTTCCAGGGCGATGCGGCCTCATACGTGGCCAACGCGCACTGGCTGTTCAGGGCGCATCTGTTCCTGGGGCTGACGATCTTTCTGGTGTTCCCCTTTACCCGGCTGGTGCACATGCTGAGCGCGCCTGTCCGCTATCTGTGGCGTCCGGGATACCAGATTGTCCGCAAACGCCAGGGGACTTAATACCAAGGGTCATTGATACTGACTCATAGCCGATGCTTCGAGACGCGCCCTACATCGGCGACCACTTGGTGATGCGGTTATTGCCATAGTCGGCGACGAAGACGGCGCCGTCCGGCGCCACGGATACGGCAATCGGAAAGCGCAGCTCGCCCTTGCCGTTGCCGCGCCGCCCGAAGCTGGTGAGGAAGGTCCCGCCGGGCGTGAATTTCTGGATACGGCCGTTATAGAAATCCGCGACGAAGATATTGCCCTTCGGGCCGATCGCGATGCCCGTTACCGTCGCGAACCAGCCATTGAAAGGCCCGCTTATGTTCGCGGCGAAGGGGCCGCCCCATTTGTGCGAAAACGTGCCGTCGGAATTGAACACCTGCACCCTGTCGTTATAGCCGTCGGCCACATACAGCCTGCCGTCCGCGGCAAGGGCCACGTCTGTCGGATAGCTGAACGAGACGCCCGAGGAGCCGGGCGGGGGCGTGCGCTGCGCGCCCGCACCCCATTGGCGGATGAATGTTCCCTCGCCCGTCAGTTTCTGGATGCGGTGATTGTAGAAATCGGCCACATAGACCGCGCCCGCGCCATCAACCCCCGCTCCGCCCGGCGCGTTGAACTCTCCCGGCCCGGACCCGGCCCTGCCGATAATGCGCAACGGCGTTCCGTCCAGCGAAAAAACCTGTATCCGGTCATTGAAATATTCCGCCACATAGAGCGCCCCGCCGCGTACCGTCAGGTTCATGGGGCGGCTCAACTCTCCGGGGCCATCGCCGGGCTTGCCGAAACTGCGCAGGAACCGGCCCTTCAGGTCGAACACCTGGATGCGCCCGTTTCGCGCATCCGACACAAAGACCTGCGTTCCGGCGATGGCGATGCCCGTGGGATCGTCAAACTGGCCTTCGCCCACGCCCTTGCTGCCCCAGGCAGCGACAAAAGCGTAAGGCGGCTCTTGCGCCGAAGGCACAAAGGCAATCCATCCGGCAAAGGCGATAAGCAGGATCGACGCGAGCGTGCCGGCGGCAATTTTGATGAAGAGTTTGCGCATGGGGAGATCAGAAATTGTACCGGAGGCCGGCGCGGACGATATGGCCGCGTTCCAGCGCGGTCCCGTTCAGGTCCCGCATGAGCGGCAGTTGCACGCCCGCCTCGGCGATCCGGCGGGAAGGGGCGGGGCGGCGAATGCCAGACCCGGCAGGCATTTCCCGACGCCCGGCCAGTATGATCCTGGTTTCAACGAACCGGCTCACGGCGATGGCCGGTCATAATTTTTCGCCCAGTCCCGCTGCGCGAAGCGTTGCCGCGTCAGGGCCCCTGCCGGCGCAGCAATCCGCCAGCTTTCCATCGATCACGACAGCGGGAACGGAGCGGATGCCGAGCTGGCGCGCGCGTTCAGCCACGCCCCGGTCCTGTATATCGAGCACGTTCACGGCGCAGGATTCGCAGGCCATGCTCTCCACGAGCGACACCGTCTCCCGGCATATCGCACATCCGGCGCTGAATATCTCAACTGTCCGCTTTTCCGTCATGATCTGCCGTTCCTTCGCTTTCCGTTTGTCCCTCCGGGTTCCGCGTCAACACGCGCACTCGGCTCCATTGCCTCGATAATGCTGCAATATTCCAGAGCGCCCTTGCCGGGGCAGGCATCGATCAGCTTTGTCAGCGTCGCCCGGATTCGCCGCAGCCGTTTGATCTTGAAATCCACATCATCGCGTTTGGCCAGCGCGCGAAGGCGTATCTTGCCGCAATCGGTATCCGGCTCGGATCTGAGCGAGAGCAGGTCTTCGATTTCACCGAGGGAAAAGCCCAGCTCCTGTGCTTCGCGTATAAAACGAATCTGCAAGACCACCGTTTCGGGATAGGAGCGGAAGCCGCCATTGGCCGGCCTCATGGGCTGCCGGATCAGCCCCCTGCGCTCGTAAAACCGCACGGTCTCCACGCCGACATCCGCAGCCTTCGCCACCTCGCTGATTCGCACGGTCAATCTCCTTTGCAGAATTGATCCTGGACTCCGTACTATAGTACGGAGTCAATAGTGCGTATCACCGGCAAGCGGGAAACGGTAACCGGAAGACCGCTCTTTCTATCCGATGGTGGCCAGCGCCGGAAAAGCGTCCAGCAGCCAATAGGAAAAGGCGGAAAGCTGCCCTGTGATCATGGCCACGCCCATGACGATCATCGCACCGCCGGCGACCAGACGAAGCCGGGCGCCGAAGGCCCCGATCTGCTTGAACCGCGATACGAGAGTGTCTGTAAACAGTGCCGTCAGCAGGAAGGGTATCCCGAGGCCGAGCGAGTAGATCGACAGCAGCGCAACGCCGTCGGAGACGTTTACCGATGCCGCGCTGACAGTCAGAATGGCGCCGAGAATGGGACCGATGCAGGGCGTCCATCCAAAAGCGAATGCAAGTCCGAGAAGATAGGCCGAAAGCGGCCGTCCGCCGGGCATTGTGGTATGGAAGCGAAGCTCGCGATTCAGCACGGAAAGCTTCGGGACTCCGAGCATGAAAAGGCCAAAGCCGATAACGATCGCGCCGCCGACAATGTTGAGTTCGTAGCTGTATGCCAGGAGCAGCTGGCCGAGCAGCGTGGCCCCGGCGCCCAGCAGGATGAACACGGTGGAAAACCCCAAGATGAAGCAAAAGCTCAGGCCAAGGGCCGGCAGGCGCGTTGTCCATGGGCTCATTCTATCGGGTGTATGCTGGGTGCTGCCGCCGGCTATGTAAGAAACATAGCCCGGTACGAGCGGCAGAACGCAGGGGGAAAGGAACGAGATGATTCCCGCCGCGAACGCCGTAAGAATGCCAATATTCGATATTTCCAGCATAGCCTGTCCGTCACACTCTTGTGGTCACTTGATGCGTTTATTTGCGCGCGCCTGTTTCACCGCGGCCTTCAATACTCCCAGACCGACAGCGCCGGGAATGATCTGGTCGCCAATCACGAAGCCCGGCGTTCCATTGATTCCAAGCGCCCTGGCGAGCTGGATGTTCTTCTGGATCGCGGCTGCAATCTCGGGGGCTTTCATGTCTGTTTTCAGGCGATCGACATCGAGTCCCGTTTGCGCCGCGGCCGACAGGATGAATTTTTCATCGACCGTGCCTTTCCGGTCCATGAGTCTTTCGTGGAAAGCGACATATTTGTCCTGCCGCTGCGCCGCCAGCGCCGCTTTCGCGGCGAGCAGAGAATTCGGCCCAAGTATGGGAAATTCCTTATAGGCCACGCGAAGCTGCGGATCGTCCGCCATAAGCTGTGTCATCGTCGGCGCCACGCGGCGGCAATAAGGGCAATTATAGTCGAAGAACTCGACCAGGGTCACGTTCCCCTCGGCGTTTCCGCCAACCGGGCTGTCGGGATCGCGCAGCAGTTCGTCAGCCCGCGCCTTGATGGTAGACTGTATGGCCAGTTCCTTGGCCGCCACCTCCCGCGCCCTGAGGCGTTCGAGAGCCTCCGCGACGACCTCGGGATTGTTGAGGAGATATTCCCGGACACGCCTGTTGAATTCCCCATCCGGCGTTGACTGGGCAGGTTGCGCCGCGGCGCCGCCGCGCGCGCCGAAGGCCGGGACCGCCACAAGCCAGACCAGCGTCAGACAGGCCAGCAATAGGGCGTTGATCGCGACGCGGCGCGAGATCGCGCCATGGTTTGCATGCATCATGGGGACAGCTTCCTTTTCATCTCCCGGCGGCAGGCCAACAGCTTCCGCCCATCGTCGCAGGACCTGTACCATTTGCGGTATGAATAGCATGGGACGGCGCGCCTGCCAAAAGACTGCCGGTAAGGATCACGAATCATTGAACCCGTGGTGATAGGCCCGTGCCGGCAATGGGAAATGCGATATGAACGCGGAACGGCCACGGCTTTGCGCCCGCCGGATTCCGCCATGACATCAACGTCATCGTCCCGCTCAAAGCTGGCCGGCGACAAAGGGCGCCACGCGGGGGCGCCGCAACCTGCTTTGTCAACAGGCCGTCAGCGAGGGAACAGACAAAAGGCCGGGGAGGTTCGCAACGCCCGCACTTGTCCGCTTCTTCATTCCTGCTGCAACTTCCTGATGAGCGGGATGACCTTTTCTTCGAGAACTTTCGGCGTGATCGCACCGACATGTTTATACATGATGCGCCCCTCCTTGTTGATGACGAACGTCTCGGGCACGCCGTAGACGCCCCATTCGATACCCACCCGCCCATTCAGGTCGGCGCCCGTGCGCGTGTAGGGATCGCCGAGGGCGTATAGCCAGCGGGAGGCGTCCTGCGGCCGGTCCTTGTAGTTCAGACCATGGATAGGCACGACATTATCCGCCTTCATCTTCATGAACAGCGGATGCTCGATCCGGCACGCCGTGCACCATGAAGCGAAGACGTTGACGAGGGATACTTCTCCCTTCAGATCGGTACTCGCGAGCCCGAGAGTGCGTCCCTTGACCGGTGGCAGGCTGAAGACGGGCACGGACTTCCCGATCAGGGTCGAGGGGAGAATGCTGGGGTCCGCCGTGAGCCCCCAGCCGAGCACCAGGGCCAGCACGGCAAATATCGCGACCGGCAGCACCGAAAGCTTTCCCCGCCGGGGCGTCGGCTGGTCGGGCGTGCCCGGGGGGAGTGTTGTCTGTTCACTCATTTCTCGTCCTCCCCCGGCGGTCGAAGAACAGATATTTGACGAGCGCCGCAACCAGCAGAATGACCAGGGTCAATGTGAGCAGACCGAAAATGCCCATGCCCCACATCATGCCGCCCATCGCGTTCATTCCTTCCATCATGCCATCTCGGTTCATAGTTCCTATCTCCTTCTCATTTTTTCGCGGCGCTTGCGAATGGGCTCCGGCCAGGTGCTCTCGATGAACTCGAGCACGGCGCGGATCTCGTCATCGGTGAGCACTTCCGCGAAGCCGGCCATGTCGCTCTCATAGCCGCCGCCGACGACTGCCGCGGTTCCCTTTTTTGTGATTTCGAAAAGCTGTTTGTCGCGGTGGTGCCAGGTGTGCCCGGTGGCGTCATGGGGCGGCGCGGGCAGGCGGCCGTTCTCCCCGAGTTTTTTCCAGTTCGGCTGACCCTCCAGATTTGCACCGTGACAGACCGCGCATTGCTCGCCGTAAAGCGTCCGGCCCAGCTCGATGCGTTTCGCCCCGTCCCCGTCCGCCGACGCTTGCGATGCCGAGACGAACGCACTCGCCAGCAAGATGCCGCAAACCTTGAAAAGCGGGGATGTGCCCTTGCCGGAGCCATTGGCCACTTTCATGTCTCCCTCCTGCCTGAGCGACGTCTGCAAATAAGAGGAGCGGCGCGTTGCCGCCGGGTGTTCGTGTAATGCGTCATGTTCGGTGTCATCGACCATCTTCCTTACTCGGCTGCATGGAGTTTGCTGTTGCCGCTGGCTGTGAACTGTTGAATCTCGAAAGGGTGCGCCACGCGGCGCGCGCGTCAGCGGGAAAAAGGCGAATGAAACTCTGCTCATTTTCACATTCCTTATGTGACGCGGATAACGCCCATCATCCCGCCGGCCATATGCTCGAGGATGTGGCAGTGGAACAGCCAGTCGCCGGGGTTGTCGGCGACGAAGGCGATCTCGACGCGTTCGCGCGGCGCCATGAGCACCGTGTCCTGCCATTCCCGGCGCTTTGTCGCCCTGCCGCCGCGCGAGACTACGCGGAAGGAATGCCCGTGGAGATGGATGGGATGGTGCCAGGCCGTGTCGTTCTGCATGGCCAGGATAAAGCTGCGGCCTCGCTCAAGCGTAATCAGCGGGTCCATGACATGGCCGGTCGCGGCAACGCCGTTGATCAGCCAGACCTTGCCGCCGCGCATCATGTTCATCATGCCGCCGCCGCTGCCGCGGCCGCCGCCCATCATCATGCCGCCCATCATGCCGCCGTTGAAGCGTATTTCGTGGCGCTCGGCGGCATTCAGGTCGGGTTCGGGCATGGTATTGGCGGCCAATCGGGCGGGTGCGTCAGGCGCCCTGTCGCGCAACGGTTCCGGCCCATAGGCGATATCGGCGAGGCGGTATTCGAAGCCCTTGTAGAAATCGTCGGTGACGGAGAAGCGTTCGCCGGGTTTTGCCGTCATGTCGAGCAGGATATCGGCGCGCATGGCCGGACCGAGCACAATCGTTCCATCGGGCGGGTCGTGCGGTTCCACCGGCTGGCCGTCGAGGGAGATGATCTTCGGCTTATGAGATGCAAAGCCGAGCCTGAAGATGCGGGCATTGGCCGTATTGATCAGCCGAAGCCGGATGCGTTCACCGGAGCGAACGCCAAACGCACCGGGGATGCGTCCGTTGATGGTCACCGTGTTGCCGATGCGGCCATTGTGACTGATGTCGCGGAAATCGCCGAAATCGTCGCTGATTTGAGCGTCCTTGAGGAGCCGCCAGTCGTCCAGCACCCAGACGATATCGCGGTCCACCTTTATCGGTTCGCGTTCCTCGACGATGAGGGCCCCGTATAACCCCCGGTCGACCTGCTCAATTCCGCGCTGATGGGGGTGGTACCAGTGGGTGCCGGCGTCCGGCACATCGAATTCATAGACAAAGGTTTCGCCCGGAGCGATCGGCTTCTGCGTCAGGTCCGGCACACCATCCATCGGGTTCGGCACCCGCAGACCATGCCAGTGGACGGTGGTCTCCTCTTTGAGTTCATTTGTAACCTTCACGCGAAGACGTTCGCCCTGAGGCACGCGAATCTCGGGGCCGGGAACCTTTCCGTTATAGCTCCACACGTCAGTCTCGGGCTGCTTGCCGCCAGCCAGCCGAGCGCGTCCCGGCGCGGCCGTGATGCTGAATTCATGTAACCTGGACGCCATGGCCGGCGCGAAGGGAAATGCCGCCGTCAGCGCCAGCCCGGCGCCGCCGGTTACAAACGCCCGGCGGGAAAATTGAAGATTACGACCGTTATTCACCACTGTATCTTTCACAATCTCCGGTATCCGAACGGGTGTCGAAGCGCGCCGGTCTGTGGCGGCCGCTTGCTGCAGGGGACAAGCCAGCACACGGAATCTTTCCGCGCCGGCGCGCTCCAACACTCTCGTCAGCGCATCAAAGCGCTGAAGGCGTCAGCTGTATTCGTAAGGTTTGGGAGGGTCGGGCTCGGTCGACGAAAGCCCATCGCGCGCGGCCGATTGAGAGAAGGAAGAACCGCCCGGAAGCGGTACAGGGTCCATGCCGGACAATGAGGGAAGCAGCGCGAATGCGGTAGAAACGCAGCTCGCCGGGCAACCTGCCACATTATTATTCCCGCCGCCGGGGCAACTGTCGCATTCACCGGAGTTCATATTGCCCATGTCGAGGGATACGGCCATTTTCGTGTCCATATTGCTGGACTGGACCGTGGACAGACTCAAGCCGGAAATCACCAGGACCGCGAGCAGAAACGAAAATAAAATATGACACCGTGTATGTTTCATCTCAGCGACAGCTTTTGCGGCAGGTTACAGTATCGTTTTTCCTGCCTGTTCAGGCCAGCGTATACCCCATGATCCCGGAAAAAAAATGAATTATTTGTCATATTATCGATGGTCAATTGTCCCGGTTCCGGCCCCTTGCGATCATGTCGGCGCTAACGCCGCCAGCCCGGCCTTCGCGCGGTTCGATCGCCCGCCCGGCCATCGCGCCTATCCCGCGCAGCAGGACAGTTTGGATATATCCATATCGAAGGTCTGCGCGGCGAGCTTCAGGCCTTCAACCGTCGTCAGATAGGGAAAGATCATCTCGCCAAGCTCGCCATAGGTCATGCCTTTCCTGATGGCCAGCGCCGCTGTCTGGATGGCGTCCGCGCCTTCGGGCGCAAGGATATGGGCGCCGATCAGCTTGCCCGTGGCGCTGTCGGCCACGAGTTTGATCAGTCCGCGCGTGTCGCGGGCGGCGAGCGCCCTGGGCACATTGTCGAGGGTGAGAACGGATGTTTTGACCTGCATCCCGCGTGCCTGCGCGGAGGCCTGCGTCATGCCGGCGCTTGCCGCCTGCGGATCGGTGAACACCACCGCCGGCATGGCCGTATTGTCGTAGACAAGCGTGTCGCCGTTCATGGCGTTGCGCGCCGCGATCTTCGCGCCGTAAGCGGCCATGTAGACGAACTGGTCGCGTCCGGTCACGTCGCCGGCGGCGTAAACGCCGGATTTGGTCGTGCGCATGTGGTCATCGACCTTGACGCCGCCATTGGGCAGCACCTCCACGCCAGCGTCCGCCAGACCCAATCCGTCTGTGTTCGCCGCCCGGCCCGCGCAGAGGAGCAGATGTCGAGAGGCCATTTTCCGCAAGCTGCCGCCGATCCGGACGGACAAGGCGATGCCGCTCTTTGTCCGCGCAACGGAATCGTAGCTCTGCACCCGTTGAACGCGAACGCCCTCCTCGCCGAGACAGGCCGCCAGGGCCTCGCTGATTTCCGGTTCGCCTTCCGGCAGCAGGCGGCTGCGGAACAAAATCGTGACGCTGGCGCCGGCGCGGGCAAACATCTGGGCAAGTTCACAGCCGATATATCCGCCACCCAGGACGATCATCGATTGCGGCAGGTCATCGAGCTCAAAGGCGCTTCTACTGGTCAGAAAAGGGATATCGTTCATGCCGGGGATCGGCGGCACGAACTCCCCGGACCCGGTGGCGATGATGACTTTGCCGGCCTCGATATGCCTGCCGTCCAGACTGACGCCGCCATTGCAAAGTCTGGCCTTCCCTTCCAGATAGGCCACGCGGTCATATTCGGGAAGCAGGTCGGTATATTTGGCCTGCCGGAGCGAGGCGACCAGCTCATCCTTTTGCCGGCGCAGCGCCGCCCAGTCGACGACCCGGCCCTTTGCGCTGACACCGGCGAAGCGCGAAGCGGTGTTGGCGTGATGAACGGCGCCGGTTGCGCGTATCAGGGCTTTTGAAGGCACGCAGCCAACATTGACGCAGGTGCCGCCGATGACGCCGTGCCCGATAAGGGCCACCTGCGCGCCCTGATCGGCGGCGGTGATGGCGGCGGAAAAACCCGCCGACCCGGCGCCAATGACCGCGAGATCATATTTGCCGCCCTTGCCCGTTCCGGACTGAGGAGGGCCACAGGATTCATTCTTCCCGGACATGGGGGTTCCTTTTCTATTGCGTGCGCAGGCGGTCTAGGCGGTTTTGCGCCGCTCGCAGCGGCGCAGATAATAGGCATAGGCGGCGACGGCGATGGCGGCGGCGATGGAGATGCGCAGCGCATATCTGAACTCAAGCCAGAAAAGAAGCGCGGACAGCGCGGCAGTTGAGACGGCTATGAGGACCGTTGGCGAGGGACCGTTGCGGCCCGAACGCAGATAGAGCGCATAGGCGACGACGCCCATCGATGCGAACAGCATCGGGAACAGGGCGTAGTCGAGCCAGCCGACGATCACTGATAATCCCGCGAACCCGAACAGAATGACCAGGACCGGCGTGAAGCAGCACAGCGCCGCGATGGCCGAACCGGTCAGGCCCTTTTTGAGCAGGGCATCGCCGTTCATTTTTGCGTCGCTCATCTCAGCCTCCAATGCTAGTGTAGAGTCTGTAGCGACTACAGATTCAAGAGTGAATTTCGATGCCCAAGATCACAGCTTCTCCAGCACTGCCGATTGGCGAGATGTCGCGCAGGACCGGGGTCAATATCGAGACCATCCGCTATTACGAGCGGATCGGCGTCATGCCGGAACCGCTGCGCACGGAAGGTGGCCATCGCGCCTATGACGCGGACCAGCTCAAGCGGCTGGCTTTCATAAAGCGCAGCCGCGAACTCGGGTTCGCTCTTAACGAAATCCGCGCCTTGCTCGGTATGGTGGAGACCGGCGCCTATACATGTTCCCAGGTGCACGAAATGACAACGAAACACCTCGCGGCCGTCCGGAAAAAGCTTGCCGATCTTCGCGCGCTGGAGCGCGTGCTGAAGGGCATGGCCGCCGAGTGCAGCCGGGGGGACGTGCCGGATTGCCCGATCATCGACGCGCTCTTCGACGCCCGCATGAACGGTTAGAGCAAGATCCAGGTCCGGCAGGTGCCGGCGCAGGACATCAGCCCGCCAGTTCGAACGACGCTTTCAGCCCGCCGAGATCCGAGCGGGTCAGGGCCAGTTTTTGCCCATAGTGATCGAGCACGTCGCTGACGATCGCGAGACCCAGACCCGCACCCAGGGGCGAGCTGTCGAGCCGTTTGCCGCGATCGGTCACGCCCTTGCGCTGGGCGCTGGCGATCCCCGGGCCATCGTCCTCCACGTCGAAGCGTATCTTCGAGCCGCGCCGCGCGCCGCGCACGCGGACCCTCGCTCTGGCGTGCCGCACGGCGTTTTCGAGCAGGTTGCCGAGGATATCATTGAGGTCGTCGCGTTCGGCGCGAACCGCCAGGCCGGTTTCAATGTCGTCTTCGAACTCGATCTGATCGCCTTCCGGGGTCCGTTTCAGGGTGCCGATGAGGCCCTGAACGACCGGACCGACCTCAACCGCCGCCGATGTCCTGATATTCCTGATGCGCGAGCGGGTCAGTTCGCGCTCGATGTGGCCGCGCATAACAGTAGCCGTCCGCGCGATCTCATCGGCGATATCGCGCTCGCCCTGGTCGCGCAGGCGCTTTGCATCGGCCAGCAGCGCCGTCAATGGCGTCTTGAAGCCATGCGCCAGATCCGCCGCCCTGTCGCGCGCCCGCTGCATGGCCTTGTCCTGGACATCGAGCAGGGCGTTGACTTCCTCGACCAGCGGCGCGATCTCCCGGGGGACATCGACATCGAGCCGGTCGGTTTCGCCGCCGCGAATGGCGCTCAGACCGCGCCGTATCGCCGAGAGCGGCCTGAGCCCGACATTGATCTGCATCCAGCCGGCCAGAATGAGGACCGCCGCGAGCAGCAAAAGCGACAGCGCGACGTCGCCGGCGAATTCCGCTCTGAGGGCGGCGACGTCCGCGCGGTCTATCGCCACCGCCAGACGCAGGACCTTCTCGCCGCTCCCGGTGTTGAAGATCAGCCGGCGTTCATGGGTGAGCAGACGGGTGTTCCGCGGTCCGGCGATGTCGTGAACGTGGATGACGCCCAGCGGCGGGGTATCTTCCGGCAACGCCAGAGAGGTGTCCCAAAGGGAGCGCGAGCGCGTGAAACCGTTGGTCTCTTCGTCGGCGATCTGCCAGTAAAGGCCGCTGTAGACCTGCCCGAAGCGCGGGTCGGCGAGCTTTCCATCGAGGCTCGCGGTCCCGTTTTCGTCGAACAGCATGCGCGCCGCGATCTGATTGAGATAGGTGTTGAGCTCTGATCCGATGCGCCGCTCGACATGCCTTTCGAACAACAGCACCAGACCGAACCCGGCTATCGCCAGCGCAAGCAGTATGGCGCATGTCGCGGCAATCATCAGCCGCAGCCGCAGCGACCGGATTTTCACTGTTTGTCCGCTTCTATCACGTAGCCAAACCCCCGGCGGGTTTCGATCAGGCCGACGCCCAGCTTGCGCCTGACCCGTCCGATCAGCACTTCGACCGCGTTCGATTCACGGTCCTCATAGGACCCGTGCAGTTGCTCTGCAAGTTCCTGTTGAGGCACCACGCGCCCGGCGTGGAGCATCAGATATGACAGCAGGCGGTATTCCTGGGGCGACAGGGCCTTGGGAACGCCGGCCACCGTGACCCGCATCCGCCTGGGGTCGAGCATCACCTCGCCGACGGCTATCGACGGCGCGGCGTGACCGGCCGAGCGCCGGATAAGGGCGCGCAGCCGGGCCAGAAGCTCGTCCATTTCGAAAGGTTTGGGGAGATAGTCGTCGGCGCCGGCATCGATGCCTTCCACCCGCTCGCTCCACGTCCCCCGGGCGGTGAGCACGAGAATGGGGAAGGTTCTGCCGCCCGTCCGCCATTTCTTCAAGATCGCCAGCCCGTCCATGCCCGGCAGGCCGAGATCGAGTATGACCGCCCCATATTCCTCGGTGTCGCCCTTGAACCATGCCTCTTCGCCATCGCTTTCATGGTCAACGACATAGCCGGCGCCGGTCAGGGTCTCGATCACATCGCGGGCAATTCGCGGATCGTCCTCGACAACAAGAATTCGCATCAGTCCGGCTTGTCCTTGAGAATGACCCCTGTGCGTGCGTCGACATAAAGCTCGCGCACGCGGCCCTTCTTGTCCACATACTTGAACTCATAGAGCGGACGGCCATGCTCATACTCAAATTCCGTCTCGATGATATTGCCGTCGATCTGCGGGCCGATGAGAGCCAGCACCTCCGTCAGGGGAAGAATCGATCCGCCCTCGCGCGCGCTCCAGGCGTCGTCATGGTCGCGCCCGCTGCGCCCCTTTTTCTTCTTGGAGGCGCGCACTGCGTTCGTGACGGCCCCCGCGGCCAATGCGGCGGAGGCCAGCAGCGCGGCGATGAAGTATCTGCGGGTCATTGATCTCATCGCGACAGGATGCGCGCGTCAACATGACAAAACGCTGAACGCGGCCACCAGCGGTCTGTCACCCGGCTCCTTCTAGGTTGCGCATATCGCCAACGGGGCGACGATACACAAAGGAGAACCGAAATGCGCAAGATTATCACCATTGCCGCCGCCAGCCTCATGATGGCCGCGACGATCCCCGCCTATGCAAGCGATGACGACGTGTCCTGTGGCCAGAATGCCGGCGGACAGCAGTTGTCGGTCCAGGCCATCACGGAAAAGGCCGCCGGAATGGGCTATGACGTTCGCAAGGTGAAACGCGAGGACGGGTGTTTCGAGGTTTACGCAATCGGCAAAAACGGGGCCCGCGTCGAAATCTACATGAACCCGGTCACCGGCGCGGTCTTGAAGATCAAGAACAAGTCGTAGGCAATGACGATCGCCAATGATCCGATGGAGGCTGGCCGCGTCGAGCGGCCAGTCTTCATCAAGGTGTGGGACCCGTTTGTGCGCGTTTTCCACTGGTCGCTCGTCGCGCTCTTCATACTCACCTGGATTTCAGCCGACGAATGGGACCGGCTCCACGAACTCACCGGATATGCAATCGCCGGGCTTGTCGGTCTGCGCCTTGTCTGGGGGCTGATCGGGGCCCGGCACGCCCGGTTCCCGGACTTCGTATACCGCCCGTCCGCCGTCATCGCCTATGTGAAAGACATTATCTATCTGAGGCCCAGGCGCTATCTCGGCCACAATCCCGCGGGCGGCGCCATGGTGCTGGCGTTGCTGCTTTCACTCACGGTTGTCGCCGTAACGGGCGTCATGTCGGTCTCGGATATATTCTGGGGGAAGGAGTGGGTTGAGGAGCTTCATGAAGGCGCGGCCTATGCGATGCTCGCGCTGGTGTTCCTGCATATCGCCGGTGTGGTTCTCGCCAGTATCCAGCACCGGGAAAATCTCGTCAGCTCGATGTTCTCGGGCCTGAAGCGCCGGGAAGATTGACGAAAACACAGGTACCCGGCTCCGGTTTTATGGAAAACCGCCCCGCAATCCACGCGAGGGCATTCGCGAGGTCATGACGACAGGTTAACCTTCAACCTAGAGCAACATCCGACCACACGGAATCGTTTGATGGAGTCAAATCCGCCCACTCCGCCAGGCGCGGTGCGTGGCGCAACCTGGTTGGTTGGGCAAGCGGCGCAACGCCGCGGATGGGCGGATTTGG
>BDTT01000024.1 GCA_002897995.1 bacterium BMS3Bbin10
TGAAAGAATTAAACCGGACAGCAGTGGGCTTGATCCGGGCATCCAATTGGGCCTAGCGGCAGACCTCATCCCAGCAATTGCGCTCACCCGTCATTCCGGCGAAAGCCGGAATCCAGTACGGTGGTTCCCATGGAACGCCACCCGTGTGTTTACATCCTTACGAGCAGGCGGAACGGGACGCTCTATACTGGCGTAACCGGCGATCTGCCCAAACGCGTCTGGCAGCATAGGCAAGGCGATATTTCCGGCTTCACCAGGAAGCATGGCGTGCACATTCTCATCTGGTACGAGATGCACGAAACGATGGAAGCCGCCATCATGCGCGAAAAGCAGATCAAGGAATGGAAGCGCGCGTGGAAGCTGGAACTGATCGAAGCCGGGAATCCTGAGTGGCGTGACTTGTATGAAGAGATTTGCCGTTAGGCTGTTTTCTGGATTCCGGCTTTCGCCGGAATGACGAAAGTGAGTGCGGAATCGTGATAACGAAAAACTTATCCCCGCACCCTTCATCTCCCTTAATCTCCGCCGCATCTCTTCCTCACCTAGGGACGCGGGCTTAAGACCGTCTTGACCTGAGAGGAAGGGAGCGGTTCCTGCGAAGGAGTCTTTGTTTGCGCTACCGGCCTTCGGCCTACTTGAGCGGCTTTTTAGTTGCGCTACCGGCCTCTGGCCTACTTGAGCGTGGCTTTTTAGTTGCGCTACCGGCCTCTGGCCTACTTGAGCGTGGCTTTTTAGTTGCGCTACCGGCCTCTGGCCTACTTGAGCGCGGTTTCGTCCTCATGTAGCCGCCAGGCGGTAGGACAAACAAAAAGAGCGTAACGAGCTCATCCTTCCCGGGCGTGCCGTCCCGGACCCGGGGGTAATACGGCCCCCGCGCCGAAGTGCTAGTTGGTTTGGAAACGTCCTCATGTAGCCGACAGGCGATAGGACAAACAAAAAACCGATCAAGACGCCGGGCGGATTTCGATGAAGATGCCGCGCGCGGGGCGCTGGAAAGTCGCCCAAGAAATACAGGCCGCGATTTTTCAGCGCCCTGCGCCAGTCCCCTTGCTTTTGGATGAAAGCAGGCTCCGGAGCCGTGCGGCTGCCGGACACATGATGCTACATGGAAGGAGCGTGGCGATGGAGCAAGTTTGTTTTCGCTCACGGCTATTCCGCTTCGCGGGCCTCCGCGAGGGCGGCCTAACGGCCGGCGCGCGGTTGCGCTTGCCTCCCTTTGGTCGGTTGGCACCATACGGCAAGACGGTCCCCGTATTGCACTATCAACCGAGGCGCAGCCGAGGCAAGGCCGAACGGCCGCCGCCCGGTCAGGGCGCGCCCGCGCAGGCCCGGCCGAAGGACGGAATAGCCGTGAGCGAAAAAATCTCCATCGAAAAAATCAACACCCCCGCCACCAACAGGAAACCGTCATGGATTACCCAGCCCTTACCCGGACCGTTAAAATTTGAATCACATGCGAAGCCCCGGTTTCACGGAGCCGCAACGGCCCCATGATACAAATGCCGCCAAACCAGGCTCAGCCAGATTTACGGGAGACCGGCATGGAAATTTCGTTCCTGTCCAGCGACGCGCGCAAGGGTGTGCAGACATTACGGAAAATCGACACCCTTTTCGGCAAGACCTCCCAGCGTCTCGCGACCGGTCTCAAGGTGAACTCCGCGCGCGACAATCCCACGGCCTTTTTTACGGCGAAGGCGCTGAGTGACCGCGCCGGCGATCTGAACCGGGTGCTGGATGCGGTCGGCACCAAGCTCGCCACCGTCAGGGCGGCGGAAGTGGGCGTCCGCGCGCTTGAAAAACTTGTCCAGGTGGCGCAGGGAATTGTGAGAAGCGCTGCCGCTCTGCCCGCGCCCGACCCCACCGCGACCGGCAATGTCAATGTCGCCGCGCAAGCAGACGTGACCGCTCTGGCCGGGGTTTCGGACGGCGACCGGTTTTCCGTTCAGGCCGGCTCCGGCGCGGCCGTCACCATCACGGTGAATGCCGGCGATACGCCGGACCAGCTGCTGGCGCAGCTCAATGCCATCGAGAATGTCGAGGCGTCTTTCACGGGCGGCGGCGAGTTGCAGATCACCTCGGCCAATGGCGAGGACCTGACCCTGACCGAGGTGACCGGCGCGCCGCTTTCCGGCCTCGGCATTACCGCCGGCGCCTTCGATTCCTCAACCGGCGTGAGCCCGGCGCGCGCCGCCAGGGCCGCCGAGTTCGACGCCGTGCTGGCCCAGATCGACCAGCTGGCGGCGGATGCCTCGTTTTTGGGAACCAATCTCCTCAAGGGCGACTCGCCCGTAATCAGTTTCAATGAGAGCGGCTCCTCGTCGCTGACACTTTCCGGCCTTAACGCCAGCGCGTCCGGTCTTGGGCTGGCCCGCGCGGCGAACAGCTTTGGCTCGAACGCCGATGTTTCGGCCGCGGGCGCGGATCTGAAAGGCGCTCTTGGTTCCTTAAGGGGGTTCTCCTCGGGGCTGTCCTCCAAACTGGCGGTGGCCGAAACGCGTGAAGGTTTTACCCGGGAGCTGACCGACGTACTGCGGACGGGCGCCGCAAATCTCACTCTGGCCGACCCGAATGAGGAAGGCGCGAACCTGCTCGCCCTGCAGACGCGCTCCAGCCTCGCATCGGTGAGTTTTTCGCTCACGCAAAGATCGGAAAGCAGCATCCTGAGGCTGTTCAGCTAGAGCACAATCCGAAAAGTATGAAACGGTTTTCGGATAAATTGTGCGGCAAGCAAACAGATAGAGCGCCATCCTGGTTCAATCAGGTTGGCGCTCTAGAACGCCATCCGCAGCGCCAGCCCGAGCCCGGCGCAGATGGCGAGCACGGAGATAACGCCCATATGCCGCCACAGGAGAAGGAGTGCCGCAAGAACTGAGAGCGCACCGGCCTGCCAGTCGAATGTGGCGAAGTCCGGCGTCCACAGGCGCAGAGGCCCCAGAGCAACCGGCGTCACCCTGGCGAACAGCACATGGAGGGCGAACCACAAAGCGAGGTTCAGAATGACGCCGACCACGGCCGCCGTGACACCGGCCAGCGCGCCCGACAATCGCGCATTGGACCCGATGCGCTCGACATAGGGCGCGCCGGCGAAAATCCACGCAAAGCAGGGCGCGAAGGTCGCCCACAGCGTAACGCCCGCGCCCGCCAGCCCCATCGCCCATGGCGGACCATCCCCGGAGCGGTAAGCGGCGAGCGTGCCGACGAATTCGGTAACGAGGATGAGCGGCCCGGGCGTGGTTTCCGCCAGCCCCAGCCCGTCGAGCATTTCGCCCGCGCTGAGCCAGCCATAAGTCTCCACCGCCTGTTGCGCCATATAGGCCAGCACCGCGTAAGCGCCGCCGAAGGTGACGACCGCCAGTTTGGAGAAAAACAATCCCGTCTGCGCCAGCACATGGTCGGGGCCGAGCGCGAGGGCGATTGCGCCAAGCGGCACGAGCCAGATGCCGAGCCACAGGGCGAGAGTCGCCGCCGTGCGCGTGAAAGGCACAGGCATATCTCCCGCGCTTTCGGACGGCGCGTTATTGCTGCCGAGCGTATAGCCGATGAGCGCGGCGGCGAGAATGATGAGCGGAAAGGGCGCGTCGAAGAAAAAGATGGCGATGAAGGATGCGAGCGCGATGCCCCAGTCGGCGCGCCGCTTGAGTGCTCTTTTGGCGATGCGCAGCAAGGCCTCCACGACGATCACGAGGACGGCCGCCTTCACGCCGAGAAACACCGCCTCGACCGCGGGCACATTGCCCAGCGCCGCATAGATGAAGGACAGCGCCAGCACCACCACGGCGCCGGGCAGGACGAACAGCAAACCCGCCGCGAGCCCGCCTTTGACCCCATGCAGACGCCACCCGGAGTAGGTCGCGAGCTGCATGGCCTCGGGGCCCGGCAGCAGCATGCAGAAATTGAGCGCATTCAGAAACTGCTGCTCGGTGAGCCATTTGTGATCGTCGACGATCTCCTTGTGCATGAGCGCGATCTGTCCCGCCGGTCCGCCGAAAGAGAGCAGACCGATGCGCGCCCAAACGGCAATCGCTTCGGAGAAGGTTGGGCGGGCGCTCATGCGGGGGGCTTTATATTCTGCGCGGCGGGCACCACCTCACCCCCGGCGTCGCGCCATCCCTCGATGCCGCCAAACAGCACCCGCGCGTCCAGCCCCGCGTCGCGCAAGGTCTGCCCCGCCAGCTGGCTTACCTCATGGCCGTGGACACAATGGACGATGAGCGGAGTATCTTTTGCCAGATCGCCAATCCAGCATGCGATGTCGTGCGGGTCCCGCCACTCCGCGCCGGGCAACTTGAGGCCGGACGCATCGAAGGCCGCGCGTTTGCGTATATCGAGGATGACCGGCGCCGCGCCGCGGCCCAAAAGGGCTCTCAAACCTGCCGGTGAAATAAAAAAATCGCCCATGGCTCTGCTCCGTACAAAAAATTCCGGAGCGGCGTTTGGGCGATCTCGCCTGAGGGGGCAGCCGCATTCGGCCCCGAACGGGTGTCTATATATGCGAGACAGGGGGGGAGGGCAAGGACTTCGGATTGCTCCGGGCGAGCGGCATCGCGATTTGACTTCGCGCCCCGGCTTCGCCAAACACTTGGCGAGCGAGAAGACACATAAAGGGGCGCGCAAGATGCCAGTCAGTTCAAACGCAAATCGTATCGCTGTCATTCCCGGAGACGGGATCGGCAAGGAGGTAGTTCCCGAGGGCCTTCGCGCGCTGGAGGCGGCGGCAAAGAAATATGATCTCGATCTGCGCTTCGACGATTTCGATTTCGCGGCCTGCGACTATTACGCCAAACACGGGCGCATGATGCCCGAGGACTGGCAGGAGCGGATCGGCGGCCATGACGCGATTTTCTTCGGCGCGGTCGGATGGCCCGACGCGGTGCCCGATCATATTTCGCTGTGGGGCTCGCTCATTCAGTTCCGCCGTGCGTTCGATCAATATGTGAATCTGCGCCCGGTGCGGCTGATGCCGGGGGTTCCCTCGCCGCTGGCCGGGCGCACGCCGGGCGATATCGACTTTCTGGTGGTGCGCGAGAACACCGAAGGGGAATATTCCTCCATCGGCGGACGCATTTTTGAAGGTACGGACCGCGAGGTCTGCGTGCAGGAAACGGTGATGACGCGCCACGGCGTCGACCGTGTTCTGAGATATGCCTTCGAGCTGGCGCAAAAACGGGAGAAGAAACACCTGACATCGGCGACCAAATCGAACGGCATCGCCATCACGATGCCTTACTGGGACGAACGGGTGAAGGAGATGGCCAAACAGTTCCCCGATGTTTCCCAGGACCAGTATCACATCGATATTCTGGCGGCGCATTTCGTGCTCAACCCGGACCGGTTCGATGTGGTTGTGGCGTCGAACCTGTTCGGCGACATTCTCTCCGATCTGGGACCCGCCTGCACCGGAACCATCGGCATCGCGCCCGCGGCAAACATCAATCCGGAGCGTAAATACCCGTCACTGTTCGAACCCGTGCATGGCTCCGCGCCCGATATTGCCGGCCAGGGCATCGCCAACCCGGTCGGGCAGATATGGACCGCCGCGCAGATGCTCGAGCATCTGGGGCATGAGCAGGCGGCCGGCGCGATTGTCAAGGCAATCGAAACCGTGCTGGCGCAAGAAAGCCTGCGCACCCGTGATCTGGGCGGCAAGGCCGATACGGTCACCTGCGGGAAAGCGATCGCCGAGGCAATTGAATAGGGCCTGTGCGGGCGTGCGTGCGCCCTAAAGGAGAATGCAGGGGACGCATAGAGTGCTTTGTCCCCGCATTCCACGATATCCACAGGGGGCTGTGATGGTGCGCGGCTTGTGTTAAATGTGGCAGGATATATAAGCGGCTTGCGCGATTTCGAGCCGCTTTGGGAATTTTGCGAGAACTTCGTGAAGGAGGGGAATTGGCGATGACAACCGTGGGTGTTTTGGTGTGGTTTGCCGCATTGATGGTCGGCTTTTTTGTCGGACTGAGTATTTGCAAGTCGCAGTAGGTTCGTTTGCGGGCAACCACGCACGCTGCGAGTGACTTTGTCGAGGGGATGGAACGATGAGCATGACACTGATTTTGGGGACCATCGTGATGCTGACTTTAGGCATCGTGTTTGGCTATATTGCGAGCGGGTCCGGGCAGAAAGAGGCTTCACCGGAAAAGCGTGCGGCCAGCACAAAGGGAGCCGGCACGGCGAAGCGCAAGACGGCGGCGAAACGCAAGACGCCGGCGAAAAAGGATGACCTGAAAAAGATTTCCGGCGTTGGTCCGACGATTGAGAAGAAATTGCACAAAATGGGCGTTACCCGCTACCGGCAGATCGCCAACTGGAAGGCCGCGGATATCTCGCGCGCCGACGACGCGCTGAACTTCAAGGGCCGCATCAAGCGCGAGAACTGGGTAAAACAGGCCAAGACTCTCGCCAGCGGCGGCGAGACGGAATTCTCCAAGCGCGCGAAGTAGAAATCCGCGAAAAGGTGCCGCGCCAGACCCGGTGACGCACGGTATGCACGATACCGTCTGGAAACCATAAGGCGCGCACCGTTTCGTTTTCTCTTGCGCTTGGTCCCCGCAGACCCCATATAAGATTGATCGGCGCGCCGAGAAATTGGATACGCGCGCCCTCTCAAGCTATCAGGTTAGACGACTACCTAATTATGGACTGCCGGCCTTTCCCGAAATCTGAGAGACTACCGCACAGCGTGGCGCTGATGGCGTCCGCATGCACTCCTTTATCCAATGAAAACTGACGGGAAAGGATATCCCCATGACAACGAATGGCGTTGTAAAATTCTTCAACCACTCACGCGGCTTCGGTTTCATCACACCTGAAGACGGAAGCAAGGACGTATTCGTCCATGTCACCGCTCTTGAGCGTGCCGGCGTACCGAGCATCGATGAAGGCGACAAAGTCACCTTCGACATCGAGGATGATCCGCGCGGCCGTGGCAAGCAGGCGACCAACATCCAGCTTGCTCAATAGTTCGATCTGAAAGTTTCGGATCTGAAACCGCCGGGGTTTGCGCCCCGGCGGTTTTTTTGCGCCTGCTGGAGTAACAACACCGGTGGCAGCAAGCTGTGAGTGTTTCGCACACCCTTCGAGACGGCGCTCCGCGCCTCCTCGGGATGAGGGTTGAGCGGGAACAACATGCACATACCTCATGCTGAGGAGCGCCCCCTCGGGTCTTGCCTTTGGCAAGCCCAAGGACAGGCTCCGGGCGCGTCTCGAAGCATGTGCCGCGAGCCGATACCAGTATCTCCTGATTTTACACCTGCATTTCGCACCTGGCCCGCTTGACTTGTAGAGCGGAGATGCGCTCACTCGCCCGCCATGGGGGTTGTCGAAACAGCAGGCATTGTAGCGGTTGCTTTTCTTCTGGCCGGTTTCGTCAAGGGCGTCATCGGCATGGGGCTTCCCACGGTGTCGCTTGCACTGCTGGCGCTCACGCTGGGACTGAAGGAGGCCATGGCGCTGATGCTCATCCCGGCCATTGCCACCAATCTCTGGCAGGGGCTTGCCGGGGGTAATTTCAAAAATCTCATGAAGCGGATCTGGCCGCTGCTGCTGGCCGCCTGCCCGGCGATCTGGGTGGGCGCGGGGGTTTTGGCCCGCGCCAGCGCGCTCCATCTGGCGGCGGTGCTCGGTGCGATGATTTTTATATATGCGGCCCTGGCACTCGCCCGTATCGATGTGCCCGCGCCGGGGCGCCATGAGCGCTGGATGTCGCCGCTCGTCGGAGGCGCCACGGGAATTCTCACCGGGCTGACAGGATCCTTTGTCATGCCCGCTGTGCCGTATTTGCAGGCGCTGGGGCTGTCACGCCATGAGCTGGTGCAGGCGATGGGCATTTCCTTTTCCGTATCGATGCTGGCGCTGGCGCTGGCGCTGGCGGGCCATTCCCTGTTGCCGGCCGATCTCGGCCTCATGTCCGCCGGCGCGCTCGTGCCTGCGGCCGCCGGCATGATGCTGGGAATCCAGGTTCGCAAACGTCTGTCGGAAGACCGCTTCAGGAAGATATTTTTCGTAGCGCTTGCGTTGCTCGGCGCATGGCTGGCGCTGCGGCCGTGGGTTCTGTGATCAGACCGAGGCGCAGCCGAGGCAAGCGCATTTTGCTTGCGCTATCGCTTCGCTACTTGAGCGCATTTTGCTTGCGCTATCGGCCTCAAGTAGCCGTTAGGCGGTAGGCCAACAGAAATGTCGGAATAGCCGCAAGCGAAATAACTTACTGCGAGGCCCAGATGATGCGCGCCATCCATTCGATCCGGTTGAGGGGGAGCACCAGATTGAGATGTTCCTTGTTGAGGGAGCCAAGCTCGACGGTCCTGGCCGTGCGGCGAACGAGAATTTTGGCCAGCACCTCGCCGTCGAGCGTGCGCACCACCACCCGGTCGCCGCGGCGCACCCCCGAATTGGGCGAAACCACAATGATATCCCCCTCCCGGTAGAGCGGGAGCATACTGTCGCCCGAGACCTCAAGCGCATATGCGTTCTCGTCCTTGACCTCGGGGAAACGGATTTGCTCCCAGCCGCCGCCAACAGGAAACCCGCCATCGTCGAAAAAGCCGCCCGCGCCGGCCTGCGCAAAGCCGATCAGCGGGATTGGATTCGCGGGCTCGTAACGGTCCCTGCCCGCATTGCGCACCAGCGCCATCAGCTCATCGAGGTCGGCGCCGGTCGCTTCGAGTATCTTGGCGAGGCTCTCGGTGCTGGGCCAGCGTTCACGGCCCTCGGGCGTCACGCGTTTGGAGCGGTTGAAAGTCGTGGAATCAAGACCGGCGCGCTTCGCCAGTCCCGACGGCGAAAAGCCGTAGCGCGCGGCAAGCGCATCGATTGCCGTCCAAACCTGATGGTGTGTCAGTCTCATGCCTGCCCCGAGTGATTGATGACGTGGCCTCACCCGAATCGGAATATAAACGCAAGATAGGAATAATAACCTAGAATGTCACGCTTTTCGATGCATCGTAATCTGGCCCTTGTTGCTCTCATTGATCCTGAACGTGGCGAAGCGCGTGCTTTCCATGTGATGTCTGCAACCCGCAAAACCTTGCGCGACCTTCTGGTGACCAATGCTTCCCGCAAGTCAATTCTGGTGACAGAAGATGCGAGCCTATATCGCAAACTCGGACCTGAATTTGCCGCTCACAAGAAAGTCCGCCACACGGCCTACATTTATGTGACCAAGGATGGCTTTACGACTAACGCGGTTGAAAATTTCTTCTCGATATTCAAACGCGGGATGCGTGGTGTGTACCAGCATTTCTCAGAGGCTCACTTGCAACGTTGTCTGCATGAATTTGACTTCCGCTACACCTACCGCCATCTGGACGATACCGAGCGCACAGCGCAGATCATCCGCCAGTCAGCAGGCAAACGCCTGACATGCCGGCGGACAGGTCAAGCCTCGTACGCTTAGACAAAAGGCAGCACGCCTACTCCGAATCTGGCGAATCACTTAAACTTGTCAATGCGCACCCGCGACGCACCCAAGCGCCCTTAACGGCTTGGGGCGCATAAGGCGTCTCGGGGCGGACGGCCCATCCGTCCGGTCTAGCCAAGGAGAAATACCATGGCAAAAACGCGTAAGATTGGAAGGGACGCCATTACTGGGCAGTTCATTCCGGTCAAGGTCGCTATCCGCCGTCCTTCGACCACGGTGGTAGAGACCATCAAGGTCCGTAAGAGGCGTTAGCTTCTATCCGAACGGACTGGAGGACGGCTTGGCTTCTTGCCCGGCCGTCCTTTCCCCCTGCCCACCAAATCCTGGCGGGGCTTGGGCTTCGTGTTCAGCAGCTTCTTAGCTAGCTGCTCAAGTTTGGCTTCGTCTTTGTCTGAAGAGGTCATCATGGATGATTATACATGGCCCCAAGCTTGTGACCCAGAGGCATCAAAGGAGTTGGCACACGCCCTTGGGGTTCTCACGATCAATTGGAACAACTGTGAATGGATGTTGGACTTCATCCTTTTCGATTTCATCGCAACAGATGGTCGCGCAGGCGTCTTCATTACAGGACTCATGAACAATAGGTCAAAGTGCGATCTTTTGGCCGCAATAGTTTATGAATTAGATGCTCCTCTCACAGAAAACTGCATCCAGCACTACATAAAATTTTTCAACATATGTAGAGAAAACCGGAACCTAATAATGCATTCGACACTGGATTCGATTGGCACTTACGGAGAGCTTTCGCTAGTCCAGACTAAATACTCCTCTGTCCTTGTCGAAAAGGCGCTGCCAGTTACAGCGGAAAATTTGGTTGAGCGCATCAAAGAGACACAAACCCTGTACGACTTTACCTGCGCTATTTCGAACTATCTTCAGACATGCCAGAGCGGCAAGCCCGGGCCATTGCCCGATCAACCTCCTCTACCATGTAGACTGACGACGACCCTTCCACGTCACACAATCGTATCAAACCCGCCTGAATCATCTCCGGCGTGACCTCAATTTCCTTTTCTAGCTCCTGAACGCTTGCCTGTCGGCTCACGGTATATACTCCCAAATCTGCTTTGTCAGTTATATATATGAATATAATCATTAAAATAGGAATTTTGACCTAAAATGTCACGCTTTTCGATGTATCGCATTCCGCCCCTTGTTGCTGTCATTGGCATGTAGTTAGAGCGGTTTTCCATGAAGCCGGAGCCAAGCCACCCGCTCCCCCTTACCCAACCACCCCAAGGGTACCATTGCGGGGTGGCTCGGCAAGCGGGAGCGGGTGGCTTGGATTATTTCAAAAACGCGCTAGTGTGCGCCTCCGGGTCACACATCATGTCTGAAACTCTCTACAAAATCTGCCCGCGCGACGCCTGGCGGCAAGCCGTCGAGGCGGGCGCCTTTGCGGGCGCGCCGGTGGATATGCGCGATGGCTATATCCACTTCTCCACTTCGGCGCAAGTTACCGAAACGGCGGCAAAGCATTTTGCCGGGCAAGAAGACCTCATGCTTGTCGCGGTCGATGCGGCGGCGCTTGGCGAGGCCCTCAGATGGGAGCCCTCGCGGGGCGGGGCCCTGTTCCCGCATCTTTATGGGCCCTTGGCAATGACCGCCGTCCTGTCGGCCGAAGCCCTGCCGCTGGGGCCGGGCGGCGCGCATCTGTTTCCGCAAGGAATTGTGTCATGATTTCCGGCCTTGCCGATCTCGCGCTTCCCTTCCTGCGCGCGCTCGATCCTGAACACGCCCATGAATTGACGCTGAAGGCCATGGAAGCGGGGCTTTACCCGCGCCCGCTGGAGGGGGACGATGCGCGGCTGGCGCAGAATATCTGGGGGCTGGATTTCCCCAATCCCATCGGGATCGCGGCGGGGTTCGACAAGGATGCCCGGGTGCCGCAAGCCATTCTGGACTCCGGCTTCGGCTTCGCGGAGGTGGGCACGCTGACCCCGCGCCCGCAAACCGGCAACCCGCGCCCGCGCGTCTTCCGGCTGCCGGAGGATCGCGCGATGATAAACCGGCTTGGCTTCAATAATGGAGGTCACGCACGCGCATTGGCGCGGCTCGCCCGGCGCAAACCCGGCGGCATCGTCGGCGTCAATATCGGCTACAACAAGGACGCCATGGACCCGCAGGCCGACTATCTGGCCGGGCTGGAGACTTTCTCTCCCGTGGCGGACTATTTCACCGTCAATATTTCTTCTCCCAACACGCCGGGACTGCGCGATCTCCAGGCGCCGGGTGAACTCGATAAACTGCTGGCGCGGCTGATGGCGAAACGCGACGCCCTTGTTCAGGCGGGCTCACCCTCGCGGCCGATTACCGTCAAAATATCTCCCGACCTTGCCGCCGATGACATCGCGCCCATCTGTGAACGGCTGGTGGCGCATGGCGTGGACGGCATTATTGTCTCCAACACCACGCTCGATCGCGCGGGTCTCAAATCCAGCGAACATGTTAACGAAGCGGGCGGATTGTCGGGCGCCCCCCTCTATGAGCCCTCGACAGGGCTGCTGGGAAAAGTATATGTGCTGACCCAGGGTCAAATCCCGCTCATCGGCGTCGGCGGTATCAGTACAGGAAAAGCCGCGCTGGGAAAGATCGAGGCGGGCGCATCGCTGGTCCAGCTTTATACGGGACTTGTCTATGAAGGTCCGGGTCTTATCCCGCGGATAAAGAAAGCCCTGATCGGGGGCATTGAACGCGCCGGCGTCAGCTCCATCGCCGGACTTGTCGGCAAAAAAGCGGAAAGCTGGGCGGCGAAGGCACAAACGGAAAGAAAACAATCATGACCGTCACCATTTTGCATAACCCCCGCTGCTCGAAATCGCGCGCGGCACTGAACCTGCTGCGTGCGCGCGGCATCGAGCCAAAAATCGTGGATTACCTGGAGACACCGCCGGGCGCGGAGGAGTTCAGGGAGATTTTGGGCAAACTGGGGCTGGGTCCCCGCGATGTCCTGCGCAGGGGCGAGAAAATTTACAAACAGCTGGAGCTGGCGGACAAGAGCCTCTCCGATACGGCGCTGATCACCGCCATGGTGGGCAACCCGATCCTGATCGAGCGGCCGATTGTGGTGAATGGCGAAAAGGCGGTTCTTGGCCGCCCGACCGAGAATGTTCTGGATATTCTCTAGGTCGGATTTCTATGAAACCAAGACCAGGCCGCCCGCTCCCCCTTGCCCAACCACCCCGTGAGCATACCCTTGGGGTGGCCCGTGCAAGGGGGAGCGGGCGGTTAAGGGCCCAATCGAACAGGCAAAAAAAATGAAACTCAAAAAGCCTTATCTTCTGTTTCTGGGCGACGCGGGCGATCAGCTCGCCGCCAAGACGGCGCAGGGCATCAGGGACTGGCGCCCGGACAATTGCGTCGGACAGTTGCGCCTGGAGGGCTGCAACGCGGATATCGGCCTGAAGGACATGACCATCGATGAGGCCCGCGAGGCCGGTGCGCGCACGCTGGTGGCCGGCGTCGCCAACCGCGGCGGCCTGATTTCGAAGGCCTGGGCCGCCAAGCTGCACGAGGCGCTGGAAGGGGGCCTGGACCTGGCGGCGGGCCTGCATAACCGTCTTATCGACGTGCCCGAGCTGCGCGAGGCGGCTGAAAATTTCGGGCGCAATATCTTCGATGTGCGCCACCCCGCCGAGACATTCCCCGTGGGGTCGGGCGAAAAGCGCGCGGGCAAACGTCTGCTTCCCGTGGGGACGGACTGCTCCTGCGGCAAGATGTATACCGCCCTCGCGATCGAGCGCGAGATGCTCAAACAGGGCCGCAAGGCGACCTTCCGCGCGACGGGGCAGACCGGAATTCTGATTACCGGCGAGGGCGTCTCGGTGGACGCGGTGGTCGCCGACTTCATCTCCGGCGCCATTGAGGTCATTGCACCCGCCAACGAGCCCGATCACTGGGACATCGTGGAAGGGCAGGGATCGCTGTTTCATGCCTCCTATGCGGGGGTTTCGACCGGGTTGCTGCACGGCGCGCAAGCCGATGCGCTGGTGCTGTGCCATGAGCCGACCCGCACTCATATGCGCGGGCTGCCTCATTACCCGCTGCCCGAACTTGAAGACTGCATGGAGGCCAATCTCAAAGTGGCGTCGCTGACAAATCCGAAGGTCCGGTTCGTGGGCGCGTCATTCGACACTTCCCGGCTTGAGGAGGACGAAGCCCTCGCTTTCCTTGAGGAGATGCACAAGCGGCTCGGGCTTCCCGCCGTCGATCCCGTGCGCACGGGTGTAGCGGCCATCGTCAACGATCTTGCCTGATGGTTGAGCTTTTGCTCGCAAGCGAGGCCTGGCCGGTCCGCGGCGCCTTCACCATTTCACGCGGCAGCCGCACCGAGGTGGAAGTGATCGTCGCGGAAATTATCGATGGCGGTTACAGGGGCCGCGGCGAATGCGTGCCCTATGCCCGCTATGGCGAAACGCCCGAAAGCGTGCGCGCGCAGATAGAGAGCCTTGAGACCCGGATTACATCGGGCCTCACTCGCGAAAGTCTGCAAGATTTGCTGCCCGCGGGAGCCGCGCGCAATGCGCTCGATTGCGCCCTTTGGGACCTGGAGGCCAAACGCAAGGGCAAACGCGTGTGGGAGCTGGCCGGGCTGGGCGCGCCGGAGCCGCTCACAACCGCCTATACGCTCTCGCTGGATACGCCGGACGCCATGCGCGCGGCGGCGAAGGCCAATGCGGCGAGGCCTCTGCTCAAGCTGAAACTCGCCGGACCGGGCGACCTTGAACGGGTGCGGGCCGTGCGCCAGGGTGCGCCGGAGGCCGATCTCATCGTCGATGCCAATGAGGGGTGGTCTCTTGAGGACTATGCCGAATTGGCGCCGGAGCTGGCGCGTCTGGGTGTAAAAATGATCGAGCAGCCCCTGCCGGCGGGGGACGATGCGGCGCTTGGCGAAATGACACGCCCCGTACCGGTATGCGCCGATGAAGCCTGCCACGACCGCGCGTCTCTCCCCGCGCTCAAGGGGCGCTATGACATCGTCAATATCAAACTCGACAAGACCGGCGGCCTGACCGAAGCGCTGGCGCTGAAGCGCGAAGCGGAGCGGGAAGGGTTCGGCGTCATGGTGGGGTGCATGCTGGCGACCTCGCTGTCGATGGCGCCGGGGGTGCTTGTCGCGCAGGGCGCGGGGTTCGTCGATCTGGACGGCCCGCTTCTTCTGGACCGGGACCGGGATCACCCATTGCGCTTTGAGGGCAGTCTCGTCCACCCGCCGGACGCGGCGCTGTGGGGGTAGTGCGTATCACCGGTAATACGAAGGGTCGTTAGCATTGACCGATCCGCACATCCTTCGAGACGGCGCTGACGCGCCTCCTCAGGATGAGGCTTCGAGACGGCGCTGACGCGCCTCCTCAGGATGAGGCTTCGAGACGGCGCTGACGCGCCTCCTCAGGATGAGGTTTGTGACAGAAAAACAGATACATACCTCATGCTGAGGAGCGCCCGTAAGGGCGCGTCTCGAAGCATCGGCTATGAGTCAGTATCAATGACGCTTGGTATAACCGGTTCCCACTTATCGGTGATACGCACTAGCTCAAATCCTCGACCTTGTCTCCGCCTCCGCCATGCACCCGTTGCGCAAGCGCGGCCTCGATGAAGGCGTCGATATCGCCATCCAGCACGGCCACCGGATTGGAGCTCTCGACGCCGGTACGCAGATCCTTGACCATCTGGTAGGGCTGGAGAACATATGAGCGGATCTGATGACCCCAGCCAATATCCGTTTTGGCCGCCGCCTGCGCCTGTGCTTCTTCCTCCCGCCGCTGCAACTCCGCCTCATAGAGCCGCGCGCGCAGCATGTCCCAGGCGGTGGCCCGGTTCTTATGCTGGGAGCGCTGGTTCTGGCATTGGACGACGATCCCCGTCGGCTCATGGGTGAGGCGCACGGCGCTGTCGGTCGTATTCACATGCTGCCCCCCGGCCCCGCTCGCCCGGTAGGTGTCGATGCGCACATCCTTTTCATCGATTTCGATCTCGATGGAGTCATCGATGACCGGAAACGCCCAGACGGAGGCAAAGCTCGTATGGCGCCGGGCATTGGAGTCGAAAGGCGATATGCGAACCAGACGGTGAACGCCGGATTCCGTTTTGGTCCAGCCATAGGCATTGAGCCCGCGCAGAATAAGCGATGCGGATTTGATGCCCGCTTCCTCGCCGGCATTCGTGCCGATCAGCTCAACCTTGAAGCCGCGCTGCTCCGCCCAGCGCATATACATGCGCATGAGCATCTGCGCCCAGTCCTGGCTTTCGGTTCCACCGGCGCCGGCGTGAATTTCCAGATAGCAGTCGTTTGCGTCCGCTTCGCCCGACAGCAATGTTTCGACTTCGCGGCGCTGGGCTTTTCGGTGAAGCTGCCCGAGAGCCTGTTCCGCCTCGGCGACCACTTCGGCGTCTTCTTCCTGTTCCCCGAGCTCCATCAGTTCCAGATTGTCGTCGAGGTCGCGCTCAAGCTGTTCAAACGCGGACAGAGCATCCGCCAATCCCTGGCGCTGGCGCATGATTTTTTGCGCCTTTTGGGAATCATCCCAGAATCCGGGAGATTCAGCCCTTTGGTTCAGCTCCGCCAGCCGTTTGCGCGCACCCTCGGGGTCAAAGATGCCTCCTCAGCAGTTCCAGTGACTGCTTGATCTCATCGACAATGGTCTGTATTTCCGCGCGCATAATCGTTTCTCCAGACTGGGCTCGGGACCTATGAGCCACGCAGGCAGTTCTGCGATTGATAAAAATGACCCGGCTGGCTCGGCTCCGGTTTAATCGAAACCGCTCTAGTAAAGCCCGCCTGGAGCGGCGCGTCCGAAGAATCCCGGTCCCCGCGAGGCGGCAGGCGCCCGAGACTGATAAAAATTGGCGGGCTGGGTCCCTGGCTTGAATGCCTCCAGAATAGCGCCCGGATCGCCCGGCCCAGCGCGGAATCCTGTCTTCCGGTTGATCCGGATAAGCTGAATTCCGGGCGGAATACGGAATGGCACGGCCGGTTTGTCAGCAAGCGCCGCTATCATGAAATCGCGGAAAATGGGCGACGCGGCGCCGCTTCCCGTTTCTCCACGCCCCATCGGTTTGGGCTGATCGAACCCGACGAACACACCCACGGCAAGATCGGGAGCGAAGCCCACAAACCACGCATCCTTCTCGTCATTGGTTGTACCGGTCTTGCCGGCGATAGGCTTGCCGACCGCCTTCACCCGGGTGCCGGTACCGCGCTGCACCACGCCTTCCAGCATGGAAGTTACCTGATACGCCGAATGCGGGTCGACAATCTGCTTCCGCTCGTCGGTCAGCACAGGTTCCTCCTGGCCATTCCATTCGCGCGCCCGGCAATCGGGACAGTCGCGCGAGTCATGCCTCCAGACCGTCCGGCCATAGCGATCCTGGATCCGGTCGATGAGAGTGGCGCTGATCTGCTTGCCGCCATTGGCCAGCATGGAATAGGCCGTCGTCATCCGCAGCAGCGTCGTCTCGCCCGCGCCCAGCGCCATGGACAGCATGGGCATCAGATTGTCATAGACGCCGAAGCGCCGCGCATATTCCGAAATGAGCGGCATGCCCACATCCTGAGCCAGCCGCACCGTCATCAGGTTGCGCGAGAGTTCCAATCCAAGCCTGAGAGTGGAAGGCCCATAGAATTTCTTGCCGTAGTTCTGGGGGCGCCACAGGGGAAGGCCGGGGCCTTGCTCGATAGCCAAAGGCGCATCGAGCACGACGCTCGCCGGCGTATATCCATTGTCGAGCGCGGTCACATAAACAAAGGGCTTGAAGGCAGACCCCGGCTGGCGGCGGGCCTGAACCGCCCTGTCAAACTCGCTTTGGGCGAAGCTGAAGCCACCGGCAAGCGCAAGCACACGGCCGGTATGCGGGTCCATGGCGACCAGAGCGCCCCCGACAGCGGGAATCTGCATCAACCGCCATTGGCCCGGGATAACGGCGCCATCCTTGCCGCGATCAGGCGCCACATAGACAACGTCCCCAACGCTGAGCGCCGCATCGGCGGACTTTACCCGTGCGCCCATCCGGCCCTTGCTGTTTACCGGACGGACCCATTTGATATTCTTGAACGGAATAATCCCGCCGTCACGCCCCTTTTCGAGGGCATTGGAAGCCTGCCGTCTGGGTTGCAGACCCACTGTGGCCTTGCCCTTGTCCACCTCCAGGACGACCGCCAGACGCCAATCACCGATATCCTTGGGCACCTTGATCTTGCTCAATGTCACGCCCCAGTCTCCGGCAATGTCGATTTTTTGCACCGGTCCGCGATAGCCGTGGCGGCGATCATAGGCGACCAGGCCGCCGACCAGCGCCTTGCGCGCTTCGCGCTGCAACTTTGGATCGAGCGTGGTGCGCACGGAGAGGCCGCCGCCATACAGCTTGTCCCTGCCATAGCTGTCCAGCAGCTGACGCCTCACTTCCTCGGCAAAAAACTCGGCCGCGAATATATTAACGCCGAGTGGCCGGGGATTGACGTTCAACGGCTGCGCCTTGCCGGCCTCCGCTTCTTCCGCCGTGACAAAGCCATTTTCCACCATGCGGTCAATGACCCAATTACGCCGGGCCAACGCGCGTTCGGTATAACGGAAGGGATGGTAATTATTCGGGGCCTTGGGCAAGGCGGCAAGGTAGGCCACATCCGACAATGTCAGCTCATTCAGCGACTTGCCCCAGTAGTTCAACGCCGCCGCGGCAACACCGTAGGACTTCAGGCCAAGGAAGATTTCGTTGAGATAAAGCTCAAGGATCTGCTCCTTGGTGAAGGCGCGTTCGATGCGAATGGCAAGAATCGCCTCCTTGAGCTTGCGCTCAATGGTTACGTCGCTCGACAGCAGGAAATTCTTCGCGACCTGCTGGGTAATCGTCGAGGCGCCGACCAGCCGCTTGTTGTTGCGCAGATTGTTGAGGTTTGTTACCGCCGCGCGGGCAATGCCCTGAAAATCGATGCCGCCATGCTGATAGAAGTTCTTGTCCTCGGCCGAAAGAAAGGCCTGCACCAGGCTTTTCGGGATTGCGTTCATCGGCACATAAATCCGCCGTTCCGTCGCATACTCCGCGATCAGGCTCCCGTCGCTTGCATGAATGCGGGTCATAACCGGCGGTTCGTATTTTGCCAGCACTTCATAGTCCGGCAGGTCCTTGGACACGCGCCACAGCAGAAATGCGACTCCGGCGGATGCCACGACGAAGAGGATCATGCCCACCGCGAACAGGTAGCCGAGCAGACGCAGAACCGGATTGCGCCGCCTGCGGCGCCTCTTCTGTTCCGGTGGTTTGATCGGGGCGGTGATGTCCATGGGATACGGTCCGTGACGACTATCTATTGCGCCATTTGCGTTGTGGCAACCCTAGTGAGGAATATGGCAACAAATGGTTATTGTGTCTGCCGTTTTCCCGCAGCTCGCCACTGTGCCGGCGGCGCGCTTCGAATCAATGCCGAATTTGAGCCGCTAAAAGGGATTGCGGGCGGTCCGCTTCGCAAAATATTTCCCCACGGCATTTGCCACCGCGGCGGCGACTTTCTTGCGCCACGCGGATGATTTGAGCCGCTTCACATCCGCCGGGTTGCTCATATAACCCAACTCGATCAGCACCGATGGAACGTCAGGCGCCTTGAGGACACGGAACCCGGCCGATTTGCGCCCCTTTTTCCTGATTTTGGTCTTGCCGCTCAGGCTGCTCAGCAATATGTCGGCAAATCCGATCGACAGATTCTTGGTCTCTCGCTGGGCCAGATCGATCAGAATATTCGTGACGTCATTTGCTTCAGCCGGCAGCTCGACACCGGCGATGATGTCCGAGCGGTTCTCTTTTGCCGCCAGCGCCTTGGCTTCGTCATCGGAAGCCTCTTCCGACAAGGTGTAGACCGTGGCGCCGGCAACACGCCTTGCCTGGCGGCCCGGAAGTGAATCGGCATGAACGGAAATAAACAGATCGGCGCCCCTATGCCGGCCAATATCGACGCGCTGGCGCAAGGGAACATAACTGTCGGTGGTCCGCGTCAGGATAACCTCGTAGCGTCCCGTCTTTTTCAAAAGGTCGCGCAGCATCGTTGAAAAGGCGAAAACGATATTCTTTTCCCGGGTTCCCGACTTCGACACGGTGCCCGGATCGATGCCGCCGTGACCGGGGTCGATCACGATCACCCGTTTGGCGCCGCGCGATTTGCGGCGCCCGGGGGAAGGCAGGGACGGTTTGGCGCGTGCTTCTTTCCCGCCCGCCTTCCTCGCCGCGGCGGCGCGGGATTTTGCGCTCGCGCGTTGCCGGGCGAGAAATGTCTTGCGGTCCGTTCTGGTGAGTTCGACAACCAGCCGCGGCGGCTGGCCGCCGCGCGCCGGCCAGATCGATGCTTTTTCAACCAGCACCGGCGAATTGACATCGAGGATTATGCGCACCCCGTAAGGCTCGACCCGGCCATACCGGTAGCCGCTCACCAGCCCCTTGCCTTTTTTTCCCCGTCCGGCCGGCAAATTGAGCTTCACATCGGACAAGTCGATGATCACCCGGTAGGGATTGGCCAGAGTACGAACCGCGAATTTGACCTTTTTGGAAAGCACGGTGACGAAGCGCGTGCGCTGGGCGTCGCCGCCCAGACGGGTATCCTTGGCGACGGAATCAGCCGCTCCGGCCGGCGACCACGCCGCTCCCGGCCAGATTTGCGCCAGGCAGGCGATAAAAATCGCGGCGACTGTCCGCCGCCAACTGATTCGCCTGTATTGCGGTTTCATGTTCCCCGGCATGATCGCCTGCTCTAAAGACCCCTCACCGCACCCGGCCCGACCTGCAATCCAGGTGCCGCGGCAACTGCGTCAGCGTATCGGTCCGCACGCCTTGCCACCGCACAATGATAGAGCCAGTGAGTTAATTCAATCTTTTGAAGGCAATGAATAAAGCCGCGTCACCTCTTGCCAAGTCCGCCAATCAGCACTTAAAACAGATTTGCGCCCCAATCAGCCCCAGTGGGCCCAGCCGGGGACCATAGCTGAAAATCAGGCGCAACGAAGGTTCCAAGGTTCAGATTTGCCTTATTCAAGCTATGCACTATATGTGCATGTAGGCTGATACGGCCTTTGTACTTTGCAACTTACAGTTTCATGCTTCTGCCCTTATTCTGGATAATGCTCGGGGTGGAATCACGTTTGACACTGCGGGATGAGCATATGCGTAAGGCGCCTGCGAGGCGCGGTTATGTCCCGCATGGTTTTCACAGCCGCCCAGGCGGCATGGCTACAGGCCAGTATTTATGACAGTAACCGGCGCAAGCCTCCATTCAGATCAACAGGCTGCTCATCGCGCCCCGCGTTTGGCGGGACACAATGGCATGCCGCACGGCCGGGTTTCGACCCGGGACCATGGCGGATGGCGGACTGCGCCCCATCAAATCATTGCACATAGGCGCGCGACACCGAAAAAGCGTTTCGGCTCGCGGGGCATAAAGTCCCGCCGCGACCTTGTGCCGGAGCAAATATATTATGAGCAGCAAAATGCTTATCGACGCTGCGCACCCGGAAGAGACGCGAGTCGTCGTGGTGCGCGGCAACAGACTCGAGGATTTTGATTACGAATCCGCTACCAGAAAACAACTCAGAGGGAACATCTATCTCGCCAAGGTAACCCGCGTAGAACCATCACTTCAGGCCGCCTTCGTCGATTACGGCGGAAACCGGCACGGATTCCTGGCGTTCAATGAAATTCATCCCGACTATTATCAGATTCCGGTCGCCGACCGTCAGGCGCTGCTTGACAAGGAAGCCGAGGACGAAAGCAAGGCGCAGGCCGAGGAAGCGGCCCATGACGATGCTCAGTCGTCCCGGCGCGGCTCGGGAAGGAAGAAATCCCGCAGAAAATCCGCCGCCAAATCGAAGGCCGGAAGTCCGGATGGCGATGTTGAGGACGCCGACGCGGCAGGCCCCGCCTCGGATGACGCGATTCAGCTGGCATCTTCCGATCTTTCCGAAACGGTTTCCGAAGACGCCGCACCTCCCGGTGCCGATACCAATGGCGGCGGCGAGGCCGGCGAAGACGAAAACGGCGAAAGCGTCGAGTTAATAGGCTCGGAGGACGCGCTCGAGGAGCTTCCCGTGCGTGCGCGCCGCAGCCGCTACTACAAAATTCAGGAAGTCATCAAGCGGCGTCAGATTATCCTCGTCCAGGTTGTGAAGGAGGAGCGCGGCAATAAAGGCGCGGCCCTGACCACCTACATCTCGCTGGCCGGCCGCTACACGGTCTTGATGCCGAATACCGCGCGCGGCGGCGGCATATCGAGGAAGATCACAAATCCGGCGGACCGCAAGCGCCTGCGCAAGATTGCAAGCGATCTGGACGTTGCCCAGGGGATGGGATTGATCATCCGCACCGCCGGCGCCTCGCGCACCAAGGCGGAAATCAAGCGCGATTTCGAATATCTGCTGCGCATGTGGGAGAACATTCGCGATCTCACCCTTCAGTCGACCGCCCCGACCCTCGTCTATGAGGAAGGCAATCTCATCAAGCGGTCGATTCGCGATCTGTACGGCAAGGAGATCGACGGCATCACGGTGGCGGGCGAGGAGGCCTACAAGGAAGCGAAGGCTTTCATGCGCCTGCTCATGCCGAGCCACGCCAAGAATGTCCAGCCCTACAAGGATCCCGAACCGATTTTCGTACGTCACCAGATCGAGCGGCAGCTGGGCGCGATGTACTCGCCCCATGTCACGCTGAAGTCCGGTGGCTATATCGTCATCAACCAGACCGAGGCGCTGGTTTCGGTCGACGTAAACTCGGGCAAGTCGACGCGCGAGCATTCAATCGAAAGCACCGCGCTGCGAACCAACCTCGAGGCCGCCGATGAAGTCGCGCGGCAATTGCGGCTGCGCGATCTGGCCGGTCTCATCGTGATCGATTTCATCGACATGGAAGAACGGCGCAACAACCGGGCCGTCGAGCGCAAAATGAAAGAAGCGCTGAAGTCGGACCGGGCGCGTATTCAGGTTGGGCGCATCAGCCATTTCGGTCTGATGGAGATGTCGCGGCAGCGGTTGCGCGCCGGCGTGCTGGAAGGCAGTACGGCGCCGTGCACGATGTGCCAGGGAACCGGGATTGTCCGCTCCACGGAATCGGTCGCCCTCGATATCCTGCGCACCGTGGAGGATACCCTGCTGAGCGAGGGCGCGACCAATCTTGTCGTGTCGACCTCTTACGAAATCGCGCTCTATATTCTGAACCAGAAGCGCAGCTCGCTCAGGGATATCGAATCCCGTTACGACGTCAGTGTAACGCTTTCCGCGAGCGATGAACTTCATGGCGGAAACTTCACGATTGAGCGGGGCGCGGCAACCGCCGCCAGGCGCAGCGCAAGCAATGCGGTCGTTCACATGGATTCCTCCCATCATGAGGAAGGCGAGGAAGAGGCGAGCGATGATGACCGCAAACGCTCCCGGCGGAAGCGGAGGCGGCGAGGCCGCGGCGACCGGGATGAGGTTGCGGCGGCAACCGGTGAGGGCAACGCCGCGGAAGTGACCGACAACGGCGACGCAGGCTCGGGCGGCGAGGCTGAAACGCCGGCCGGCGACGAAACGGAAGATCGCGCCAGACGTCCGCGCCGGCGCGGACGCCGCGGCGGACGAAGGACCCGTGGGTCCCGCTCTGGAACCGCGCCGGCACAGGCCATGGATGGAGAAACGCCGGAGGCTTCCGAAACCGCCCAGGCGGCGGCAACCGCCGAAGAGCCTGTTGAAACGCCAGCCGAGCCTGTTGAAACGCCAGCCGAGCCTGTTGAAACGCCAGCCGAGCCTGTTGAAACGCCAGCCGAGCCTGTTGAAACGCCAGCCGAAGAGCCTGTTGAAGCGCCAGCCGAGGCAGCCGGCGCGGCGGCCGACATCGAGAAAAAGCCCAAGCGAAGAACACGCCGGGCCAGCGCCAAAACCACCCGGGCCAAGGCGGATGATGGCGAAGACGCGAAAGCCGACAAGAAACCGGCAACCCGTAGCCGGCGCAAGCCGGCCAGGAAGGCCGCCGATGGCGGGAAAGACAGTCCGCCAGCGTCAGCAGCCGAGGCGAATGGCGACGGCAGCGCGGTTCGCTCAAGCGCTCCAAAGAAATCCGCGGCAAAGAGCGGCCCCGCTAAAGCTGCCGAAACGCCCGTGCCAGCGGCGCCGAAAACGTCCGCCGCCGACCCGGAAGACGCCCGTGCCAAGGAGAGTGGAGATGACGCCGCGCCCCCGAAGCGCGGGTGGTGGCAGCAGGGAGTTTGACGCGGGCGCCGGACGCTTACCGGTGCAAACCCGGGACAACTTCGTCAGGCGGACCAGTTCTTCAAACGGCGCGCCGCCTCCACCATGCGCCCGGTGGCGCCCGCATAGCTGAACCGCAGAAAGCGGCTTCCGCGCCCGGTATCGAAATCGATGCCGGGCGTGACCGCCACGCCGGTCTCTTCCAGCATCCTTTTCGCAAAACTGGCGCTGTCGTTGGTCAGGTGGCGCACATTCGCATAGAGATAGAAGGCGCCGTCAGCGGGGAGAATGTCCGTGAAACCCGCTTTGGGCAGCTCCTCAAGAAGCAGATCGCGGTTGGTCCGGTAGACACCCTTGTTGGCTTCAAGCTCATCACAGGCGTCGAAAGCCGCGATCGCGGCATATTGCGACAACGCCGGGGCGCAAATATAGAGGTTCTGCGCCAGCCGCTCCAGGTGCCGCACAAGCGCGTGCGGAACGACCATCCAGCCAACCCGCCAGCCCGTCATGCTGAAATATTTTGAAAAGCTGTTGATAACTATGGCCGACCCGGAATGCGCCAGGGCTGTCTGGGCCGGTTCCTCATATTCGAGACCATGATAGATTTCATCGGAGATGAACCAGAGCCCCAGCTGCTCGCATGCTTTTGCAAGTTCCGCCAGCCCATTGCCGACAAGCATGGTCCCTGTCGGATTCGCGGGGCTTGCCAGCAACAGGGCATCGAGCGGGTCCTGCCGGTTGAGCTCGGCGAGCGCGGCGGGAACCGGCGCCCACCGGCTGCCGGCGCCGGTTTCCAAAGTCACCGCCCGCGCGCCCAGCGCGCTCAGGATATGCCGGTAGCAGGGATAGCCCGGCGTCGGCACGGCCACGCGGGCGCCAACGTCGAGAATGGCGAGAAAGGCGAGTACGAATCCGGCCGACGAGCCGGATGTGACAACGACCCGTTCGGGTGCGACGGACACACCGTAGCGGGTGTTGTAGTGCCGCGCGATCCGCTCGCGCAGCTCCGGCACGCCGAGGGCTTCGGTATAACCGAGCCTGGAGTTCTCAAGCGCCTTGTGAGCCGCTTCGACGACCCGCGCGGGAGCGGGAGTTCCCGGCTGTCCCACCTCCATATGGATGATGTCCGCGCCGCCCGCTTCCTTTTCATTGGCCGCGCGCAGCACGTCCATGACGATGAACGGATCAATGCGTCCGCGTCTGGAGAGAGGGCGCGGCAACCCGCGGCCGGGTATCGCTTCACCTTGTTCCGGCATCTGGTCTGTCACCGTTTTCTCGATTCAAATATTCGTCATATCACCGGTATCGAACATAAATTGATCACTGTATCGCCCCATTATCGTCTATCAATCTGCAAAACACGAACCTGCCGCCGCGATGGACACACGTGGCCGGACGCCGGTGGCGCCGCATGCCAAGGATCGTTGACCTGATATGTTGGCGTCTCTAGTCTGGATCGATGCTCAATGTCTCCGCACGGGTCTTATAAACATTTGAAATTATTGAAGAAAGATTTCTCGCAAAAATCCATGACCGAACCAGCCGCCAGCACGCCGTCCACCACGCGCAAAGGGTTCCGCCGCATTGCCAGATGCGCCATTGTCGCCCTGCTCTCAACGGCGATCATTACCGCCTCGGGGCCGGCTTACGCGGCGGGGCTGATACGCGACGCGGAGATAGAAAACCTGCTGCGCGAATATTCGCGGCCGATCTTCAGGGTTGCGGGGTTGAGCCAGCAGAACATCAACATCCACCTGGTTGGGCTGCAGAGCTTCAACGCATTCGTCGTGGATGGCCGCAATATGTTCTTTCATGTCGGTACGCTGATGAAATCAAAAACACCCAATCAGGTGATCGGCGTCATCGCGCATGAAGCGGGACATATCGCGGGCGGACATCTCTCGCGCCTGCGCCAGGCGATGAGCCACGCCCGGTCAACTTCGATGATGCTGCGGGTTCTGATCCTGGCCGCGACGGCCGCCGGCGCGGTCGCCGGCGCCGATGTCGGCGCTGCCGGCGCCGGGGTGCTGCTGGGCGGCGAGGGGATGGCGCAGCGTTATGTGCTGTCCTATCGCCGGGCCGAGGAAGCGTCCGCCGACCAGGCCGGGATTTCCTATCTGAACGCCACGCGCCAGTCGGCGCAGGGCATGCTCGACACATTTGCGTATCTCGCCGATCAGGGGCTCGGTTCGCTGAAATATGCCGACCCCTATGTGCAGAGCCATCCCCTGCCCCGTCAACGGATCGCCAATCTTCGTGACCTGGCAAAAAGAAGCCCCTATTTCGGAAAACGGGATTCTCCCGCCTTGCAGGCGCGCCATGACATGATGCGTGCAAAGCTGTCCGGATTCCTCGACAATCCGCAGACCGTCCTCAATCGCTACCCGAACTCCGACCAGTCGCTTCCCGCCCGCTATGCGCGCACGATCGCCAGCTACAGGCGTTCGGGACTGGTGGCATTTCTGCCGCAAATCGATGCGCTGATACGCGAGCAGCCGAACAATCCTTACTTTTACGAACTCAAGGGCCAGTTCCTGTTCAAGAGCGGCAACCCCGACAGTATTCGCGCCGCGGTTCGGCCGTTGCGCCGCGCCTTGAAACTGGCGCCCCATGAAGCGCTCATCCGCATTCTGTTGGCACAAGCTTTACTTGCCGGGTCGCAAAATGGCGGGCAAATCAATACTGCTATTCTCGATGAGGCTATCTCGAACCTGCGCAAGGCATTGGTGAAAGAGAAATGCTCGGCAATCGGTTACCGCCGGCTGGCGACGGCGTATGGATTGAAGAAAAACATTCCTCAGGCCAGGCTTGCGTCCGCCAACGCCTATCAATATGAGGGCAAGAACGATCTCGCCAAGCGGCAGGCCAAAGAAGCAAAGAAAGCATTCAAACCAGGCTCCACTGACTGGCTGAAGGCCGACGACATTGTAAATCTCAGACCCAAGCCATGCTAGGGCCTGGACGCTAACCCACAGGATCATTCATTCAATGAGCAAATCCAGCAAATCCACCGGCAGCGCCCCTGTGATGCAGTTCATTGTTCCTGCGGCCGTCGGAGCAATCATATCGGCTGCCGCCTTCGCGGCCTTCATGACGCTTGGACCCGGGCCCGTTCCGGGGCCCGTATCCACCACGTCCACGGCTATCATGTCTCCAGCCGGCGAAAGCGCCGCCTTGAGCGAGAGGCAGAAGGTGGCCGTCGAGCAAACCGTGCGCGCCTATCTGCTCAAAAATCCGCAAATCCTGATGGAGATGTCCGAGCTGCTGGACAAACAGCAGGCCGATGCCCGGAACAGCAGGATAATGACCGCGATCTCGGAGAATGCGGACCTGATATTCCGGGACGATTACGGGCTCGATGCCGGCAATCCCAAAGGCGATGTCACAATCGTGGAGTTTTCCGATTACAACTGCCCCTACTGCAAACGCGCATTCAGCGATGTCGAGAAGCTGATTAAATCAGACAAGAATGTCCGCTTTGTATTGAAGGAGTTCCCGATTTTCGGCGAACGCTCCGCGGGCGCCGCGCGCGTGGCCATCGCCGCCAGGAAGCAGGGCAAATATATGGAGCTTCATGCCGCGATGATGAACAACCGGGGGCCGAACAACGAGAAAGTGGCGCTGCGCCTGGCGGAGAAGCTCGGTTTCGACATGGACAAGTTGCGTGAAGACATGAAATCCGGTGAGGCGCGCAAGATCATCGAGGAAACACGCGTTCTGGGAAACAAGCTCGGCATTCAGGGAACCCCGTTCTTCCTGATCGGCGACCGCACCATACCCGGCGCGCCCGACGGCCTGTTCGAGGAGTTGCGGCAGAAAGTGGCGGACGTTCGAAAGAACGGATGCCAGGCCACCTGTTGACCGGATTCTGGAGCCTGGCCGGCGCTGTGGTTTTGCAACGCTTCAAAATAACTGATACAGGGGCGGATGACTGGCAGCGCCGCGCCACTGTGGCGCCCGCCGCTTCACATGATCTTATCTTTGCCGGCGGCGCAGCATGCCCAAACCAATCTATGTCCTGAACGGCCCGAATCTGAACCTGCTAGGTCAGCGCGAACCCGATGTTTACGGTCATGCAACCCTGGATGAAGTGCATGAACGGACGCAGGCAAGGGCCCGGAAGCATGGTTTTGAAATCGAGTTCCGGCAGTCGAACAATGAAGGGGAAATTGTCGACTGGATTCAGGAGGCGCGCACCGCGGCCAGCGCCCTGGCGATCAATGCCGGGGCTTATACGCACACTTCGGTCGCGATTCTGGACGCCCTCCTGGCGACGGATATTCCTTGTGTCGAAGTGCATATGTCGAACATCTTTCAGCGTGAGGAATTTCGGCATCATTCCTATATCTCGGCCGCTTGCATTGGCGTCATTTGCGGCTTCGGGGTAAAGAGTTACGAATTGGCGGTCGAAGCCTTGGCCGAACGCCTGGAAGCGGCTGAAGGCTGACAGCGAACAGGGCCCGGAGACGGATATGACGGAAAAGAAAAAGGCGCGGAAATCCTCCTCCATCGATGAGGAACTCATCCGCGAACTCGCGGACCTGCTGAGCGAAACCGGTCTCACGGAAATCGAGATCGAGCGCAAGGATCTTCGTGTGCGCGTCGCACGCGGCGCAGGTGGCGTGGCGCCGGTTCAGAGCGTGGCCGCCACGGGGGCCGCGCAGGTTCCCTCATCGTCCGGCAACGACAATGCGCTTGCCAGCCACCCCGGCACGGTAATCTCCCCGATGGTCGGCACGGTATACCGCTCGCCGGAGCCGGGCGCGGCGCCGTTTGTCGAAGTGGGCGCCAGTATTTCGGAGGGCCAGACAGTGATGATCGTGGAGGCGATGAAGACCATGAACCACATTCCCTCTCCGCGTTCCGGCACCGTGACGGAGATTTTAGTTGAGGATGGCCAGCCGGTGGAGTTCGGCGAACCCCTCGTGGTGATCGAATAGGCCCCGATCCTGATCGGCGGGCGATGGTGCTCATTTATGTTCGATAAGATCCTCATCGCAAACCGCGGCGAAATCGCATTGCGGATTCTGCGCGCCTGCAAGGAGCTTGGAATCGCAACCGTCGCCGTCCACTCCACCGCGGACGAGGATGCGATGCACGTCAAGCTGGCGGATGAAAGCGTGTGTATCGGCCCGCCCAAAGCCGCCGACAGTTATCTGAACGTCCCGCAGATCCTTGCCGCCTGCGAGATTACCAATGCGGATGCGGTTCATCCCGGCTACGGCTTTCTTTCAGAGAGTGCGCGCTTCGCCGAGATTCTCGAAGAGCACAAGATTGCGTTCATCGGACCCACGTCGGAACATATCCGGCTCATGGGCGACAAGATTCAGGCCAAGGAAACGGCCGCTGCTTTGGGTTTGCCGGTCGTTCCAGGTTCCGATGGCGCCGTAACTTCCGGGGAAGAAGCCAGCCGGATGGCCGAGCAGATCGGCTATCCGGTTCTTATCAAGGCCGCCGCGGGAGGCGGCGGGCGCGGCATGAAAGTCGCCGAGAGCGCCGCCGATCTGGAAACCGCGCTTGCCACCGCGCGCGCCGAATCCAAAGCCGCCTTTGGTGACGACACGCTCTATATGGAAAAATATCTCAAGCAGCCCCGGCACATCGAAGTCCAGGTAATCGGGGACGGGCAGGGAAATGCCGTGCATCTTGGGGAACGCGATTGCTCGCTCCAGAGGCGGCACCAGAAAGTTTGGGAAGAGGCCCCCTCGCCCGCCCTCAATGACGACGAGCGCGCAACCATCGGCGCCACGGTGGCGCGCGCCATGCAAAAGCTGAACTATCGCGGCGTGGGAACGGTCGAATTTCTGTATGAGGGCGGGGAATTCTTCTTTATCGAAATGAACACCAGGCTCCAGGTGGAACACCCGGTGACGGAAATGATTACCGGCATCGATATTGTGATCGAGCAGATTCACATAGCCACGGGTGCGCCGCTGAGCTTCGCCCAGGAGGACGTGCGGTTTTCCGGCCACGCCATCGAATGCCGCATCAATGCGGAGCATCACGCTACGTTCGTGCCCTCACCCGGTTTGATTACCCAGTTCCATGTGCCGGGGGGCCTTGGCGTTCGCGTCGACTCCGGCGCTTATGCCGGTTATCGCATACCGCCCTATTATGACAGTCTCATCGGCAAGCTGATTGTGCATGCGCGCAATCGCAATGAATGCCTGATGCGGCTCAAGCGCGCGCTTGACGAATGCGTTATCGACGGCATCGAAACCACGATCCCGCTGTTCTCGGCCCTGATCTCCGAACCGGACATCGTGAACGGTTCCTACGACATTCACTGGCTCGAAAAGTATCTTGAAAAGCACCAGGGCCCGTAAACTAAAGTGGTGCAGGCGAACCGGCACAAGGTATCGTGCGCAACATGACCTCTATCGACGACATCATGATCGATATTACGCCGCAGGTGCTCCTGAAGGCATATGCATGCGGCATCTTTCCCATGGCCGAAAGCGCCGAGGACAGCGCGCTCTACTGGATCGAGCCTGAACGCCGGGGTATCCTGCCGCTGGGTGGCATTCATGTGCCCAAGCGGCTCGCGCGCACGATCCGCCAGGAGCGCTACGAGGTGCGCATCGACCTTGATTTCGAGGCGGTCATCGATGGCTGCGCCGAATCGCGCCCCGGACGCCAGAGCACATGGATAAATCAGCGGATTCGCTCGCTCTATGGCGAGCTGTTCAGCCTCGGTCACTGCCACACCGTCGAGGTCTGGCGCGACGGCGCCTTGAGGGGCGGGCTCTACGGAGTCCGGATCGGCGGCGCTTTCTTCGGCGAAAGCATGTTCTCGCGCGAGCCCGACGCCAGCAAAATTGCGCTGGTTTATCTCGCGGCCCGGCTCAAATTCGGCGGCTTCAGCCTGCTCGACACGCAGTTCCTGACCGATCACCTGGTGAAGTTTGGCGCAATCGAAGTGTCGCGGGAGAAATTTCAGCGCCTTCTGGACGACGCATTGCCTGGCGGCGGCGAGTTCTCCAGGTTGCCCGACGACTTTTCGGGCGCCTCCATTTTGCAATTGGTCAACCAGACATCGAAGACCGGATGTTCAACCGCGTGAAGACCCGGGCTCTGCGCAAACATCCAGCCGGCAAAGATTCGCTGATGCTCCCCCGATAACTTGATCTCGTCGACCTCGACGAATGCGGATGTAAGCGGCGGTTCGGTCGGGGGACGCGTGTAGCATACCCGCGGCGTTACAGTCAGCGCACCGAATTGCATGGTCTCGCCAATACGCACTTCGAGCGGGGAAATTCGTGCCGTAACCTTGTCGAGCGCGGCAAAGACCGCGATAGGGTTTTCCACCTTTTGAGCGAGCGCCTGGCGCGGCGACACCAGACTGGCAACGGCAAAGCTGAATAAGAGTACGCGCCGCATGGCTGCGCTGAGCCCGGTCATGCTGGATTGTGCCTCATTCATTCCCGCCGTCTTTATCTGCTTCATCCGGTGCAGGGCGGCGGTCACTTTAGAACCGCTATTCCCCGGCACGCGCCGCCTATCTGTCTAACGTGACGATGGCGACACAAAGGCCAAAACCGTCATGCCGAAGGCTTCACATTGTCCTGCCGCTATTCCGGCCTCCAGGGCTCATAGTCGCCGGTAGCGGGCGGTCTGTCGCCGGAAACCAGCGTACTGCCGCGCGGCCGGTAGGCGCCAGGCGTACCGGTCATGTTGGGCCGATGCGGTTTCTGCCAGGGCCGGGGCGAATAGTTTTCCTCGGTCGGCGGCACATCCACCGTGTGGTGAAGCCAGCCATGCCAGTCCGGCGGCACCTTGGAGGCTTCCGCCAGATCACGGTAGATCACCCACCGTCTCGCGCCGCCCCGCTCCCGGTAATACCGGTTGCCAAATTCATCCTCGCCGACGGGCAGGCCCTTTCGCCATGTGAACAGGCGTGTCCCATAGGTGTTGCCTGTCCACCAGGCAAATAGTTCTTTGAAAATTCCCATTGCAAACGACCGCTCTCTAGCCTTGTAGCGCGGGCGGAATATGACCGCTTCGCTCCCCCGTGTCCAGATACTCAGGACACCGGCGCAGTACGCAACTGCATTACAACCGCGAGGTCAATTCCGTTTGCGGGCACTCTCGCCATCAAAATCGTAAACGCCCTCGCCGACCGCATAGCATGCAAGGCGCACATATTTCGGGATCTTGATCGACTTCCCGTCCCGCTCGCCCTTTTCGTAATACTGAATCATCCGCTTCTTGAGCCCCAGCAGCTCGGCGGCTTCTTTCTGTTTCAGCCCGAGGGATTTGCGCCACTGGCGAAATTGTTGCGGCCTCATCGACATTCGCTCTGACCTGTTTGACCCCACACCCACACCGCTCATTGTTACAGTTACACTGCAGGGTTCAAACAGAAAATACGACATATTTCACCTCATGCGGATCAGGGTCCGGACCCGGCTGCCGGCCGGATGACGCTGGCCGCGCCCCGAACAAATCGCTGTCGCGACCGCGCCGGCCCGCCGATTCGAAACCTTTTTCGCCAGGCCGGACAAACCGGCCGGACCTCCTTTCAGTTATCCCCGCGAATCGCCGCATTATCCCCTGAAATTATCCGATCATGTATCTTGAGCGGAAAATTTTTCCCGCACCCATTGCACCCGCTTTACGCCCCCTCGAATCGGTGTAAGTTACCCATGCAAAAAGTGCGCTTCGCCACTCGTTTGCCGGAATTTTTCATTCAGTTCGGTCCAATTTTATCCTCAGATTTTCCACAGTTTACGCCACCAGGGGCGCACTGGGTGCTCCTGCATGTGAACGCTACATATAGTAGTCCTTAACCATATCATCGCAACATCTTGACGTCGCATGCAGAATCGGGTGACCTTGTCATTTCGCTGGTCAAACTCAATCCGGCAATCTTGGAACGGGTAAGTACCGCGTTGAAAAGCCGCCCGGTTCACCGTGGCTTTCTCCTCAGATTACCGGGGAAGGCGAAGGGTTGCGGGAAACGGTTTCGGCGACTGGTTTTGTGCTGTTTTCGGCCGGTGAAGCTGTTTTCGGCCGGTGAAGCTGTTTTCGGCCGGTGAAAACGAAGCCGGTGAATACAAGCAATAATCACGGAGCGTGAACGCTCCAGACGGGGACGTAGTCGATTTAGAGAATACAGGAGCCTTTTTGGGCAACCGCCTGAATGCGCGGGCATGTGCGTTCAGGATAATATTTCGGGGATGGAAAACTAATGCGCATCGAGCGGCGATTCACGACCAAAGGAAAATCACCATACGACAGCATCGAATTCCGGGACACGGGAAGCGAAATACGCAATCCGGACGGTTCGGTTGTGTTTCATCTGGAAAAATTCGGCGTGCCGGCCCATTGGAGCCAGGTCGCGGCCGATATTCTTGCGCAGAAATATTTCCGCAAGGCGGGGATTCCCGCCTGCCTGAAAAAGGTTGAGGAAAATACCGTACCTTCATGGCTGTGGCGCTCGCAGGCCGATGAGGACGCCTGTGCGAAGCTCCCTGAAGATCAGCGCACCTCCGGTGAGAGCGACGCCCGGCAGGTGTTCGACCGGCTGGCCGGCACATGGACCTACTGGGGCTGGAAGGGCGGTTATTTTTCTTCCGAGGAAGATGCCCGCGCCTTCTTTGACGAGCACCGCCACATGCTCGCCATGCAGATGGCCGCGCCGAACTCCCCGCAATGGTTCAATACGGGCCTGCACTGGGCCTATGGCATCGACGGGCCGAGCCAGGGTCATTTCTATGTCGATCACGAGACCGGCACGCTGAAGCAGTCGAAAACCGCCTATGAGCACCCCCAGCCCCATGCCTGTTTCATCCAGTCCATCGAGGATGATCTGGTCAACGAGAACGGGATCATGGATTTGTGGGTGCGTGAGGCGCGCCTGTTCAAATACGGATCGGGCACGGGCTCGAACTTCTCGCATCTGCGCGGCGAGAACGAACCCCTTTCGGGCGGCGGAAAATCCTCAGGGCTGATGAGCTTCCTGAAGATCGGCGACCGGGCCGCCGGCGCCATCAAGTCGGGCGGCACGACGCGGCGCGCGGCGAAGATGGTGGTCGTCGATGTCGATCACCCCGATATCGAGAAATACATCAACTGGAAGGTGAAGGAGGAGCAGAAGGTCGCCGCCCTCGTCACCGGATCGAAGATTTGCGCCGAGCGCCTGAGCGCGGTCATGCGCGCCTGCATCAATTGCGACGCCGATGGCGATGACTGTTTCGCGCCGAAAAAGAACCCGGCGCTGAAGCGGGAGATTCGCGCGGCGCGCAAGGCGCAGGTCCCGGACAACATTATCCAGCGGGTGATCCAGTTCGCCCGGCAGGGATACGAGTCGATCGACTTCCAGACTTACGACACCGATTGGGATTCGGAAGCCTATCTGACGGTATCGGGCCAGAACTCGAACAATTCGGTGCGCGTGAGCGATGAATTCCTGAATGCGGTCGAAGCGGGTAGCGACTGGAATCTGATCAACCGCACCGACGGCAAAGTCGCCGAAACCATTCAGGCCCGCGACTTGTGGGAGAACATCGGCCACGCCGCCTGGGCCTGCGCCGACCCCGGCATCCAGTTCCATACCACCATCAATGACTGGCACACCTGCCCGGCAAGCGGCGAAATTCGCGCCTCCAATCCGTGTTCGGAATATATGTTCCTCGACGACACCGCCTGCAATCTGGCGTCGATCAATCTGATGATGTTCCGCGAGAAAGACGGAAGCTTCGATGTCGAGAAATTCGAGCATACGGTGCGGCTGTGGACTGTCGTGCTGGAAATATCGGTGCTGATGGCCCAGTTCCCGTCGCGCCGGATTGCCGAATTGTCTTACAACTACCGCACACTGGGCCTTGGCTACGCCAATATCGGCGGGCTGCTGATGGCCGCCGGAATTCCTTACGACTCAGATGAAGGGCGGGCGATTTGCGGCGCCGTCACCTCGCTGATGACCGGCGTCTCCTACGCCGCCTCAGCGGAGATGGCCGGTGAGCTTGGCCCCTTCCCCGGTTACAAGAAGAATGCGGCCCACATGCTGCGCGTCATTCGCAATCATCGCCGCGCCGCGCACGGCAAAACAAAGGGCTATGAGAAGCTCGCCACCGCGCCGGTGCCGCTGGATCATGCCTCATGCCGGGATGCAAAGCTGCTGGAACACGCGACCAAAGCCTGGGACCGCGCGCTGGAGCTGGGCCACGAACATGGCTACCGCAATGCGCAGGCTTCCGTCATCGCGCCGACGGGCACCATCGGGCTGGTCATGGATTGCGACACCACGGGCATCGAGCCGGACTTCGCGCTGGTAAAATTCAAGAAGCTCGCGGGCGGCGGCTATTTCAAGATCATCAACCGCACCGTACCCGAAGCGCTGCGCACCCTTGGCTATGACGCCGGCGCCATCACGCAAATCATCGACTATGCGGTGGGTCGCGGCACGCTGAAGGACACGCCGGGCGTCAACCACGCCGCCCTGAAGGACAAGGGCTTCAGCGACGACAGGATCGAGGCGGTCGAAGGCGCCCTCAAAACGGCCTTCGACATCAAGTTCGTCTTCAACAAGTGGACGCTTGGCGAGGAGTTCTGCGTCCAGACGCTGGGCCTCGATGGCGCGGCCATGGACGCGCCGGGTTTCGATCTGCTCGCCGAAATCGGGTTCTCCAGATCCGACATCGAAGCGGCCAATCTGGCCTGCTGCGGGGCGATGACGCTGGAAGGCGCGCCGGGCTTGCAGGACGAACATCTCGCCGTTTTCGATTGCGCGACCCCCTGCGGGCGCAGCGGCACGCGTTACCTCACCGCCGCAAGCCACATTCACATGATGGCCGCCGCCCAGCCCTTCATCTCGGGCGCCATCTCCAAGACCATCAATATGCCGAATGATGCGGGCGTCGAGGACTGCAAGGAGGCCTACGCCCTCTCCTGGCGCCTGGCGCTCAAGGCCAATGCGCTTTACCGCGACGGCTCGAAACTCTCCCAGCCGCTGAACGCGCAGGTGCTGGGACAGGACGAAGACGAACTGGACGAGGCGCTCGACGCCATCGCCTCCGACCAGCCGGCCGTTCAGCGCGCCGAGGTTGTCGCCGAGCGCATCGTCGAGCGGGTGATCGAGCGCGTGCGCGAAACGGTGGAGCGCGAGCGCCTGCCGCAACGGCGCAAGGGCTACACCCAGAAAGCCGTCGTCGCGGGGCACAAGGTTTATCTGCGGACCGGCGAATATGACGACGGGCGGCTGGGCGAGATATTCCTCGACATGCACAAGGAGGGCGCGGCTTTCCGGGCGATGATGAATAATTTCGCCATCTCCATTTCCGTCGGCCTGCAATATGGCGTGCCGCTGGAGGAATTCGTCGACGCCTTCACCTTTACGCGCTTCGAGCCCGCCGGGCTGGTGCAGGGCAACGACTCCATCAAGAACGCGACATCTATTCTCGATTATGTGTTCCGCGAATTGGCGGTGTCCTATCTGGGACGGCACGAGCTTGCCCATGTGGAGCCCGCCGATCTCGGCGCCACCGTGCTCGGCAAAGGCGTGAGCGAGGGCAGAATCCAGCCCGACGCGGCAGCTCAGTTTGTTTCTCACGGGTTTACCCGCGGCCAGCTGAAAGACCGGCTGGCCGTGGTGGCGGGACAGCCCGCCGGGGCGAAGGCGGTATCGGGGGGGGCAGGATCATCGGGCGTATCCCAAGACATGAGTTCCTCCCTAGCGTCCGATAGTTTGCCACCACAGCCGCTCAGCCTCGGCGCTGCGGCGGCGGTCGAGGAGGCGCTCTCCCCTCCGGCCGCCGCCAACCTGTCCCTTACCGGATTCGCCGAACGCAACGAATCCAGCCTGATCCTCGAGGCCCGCGTGAAGGGCTATGAGGGCGAGGCCTGCGGCGAATGCGGCAACTTCACCCTCGTGCGCAACGGCACCTGCCTGAAATGCGACACCTGCGGGGGGACGAGCGGGTGTAGTTAGAGGGGGGTTGCACACATACTGCGTCATTCCGGTGAAAACCGGAATCCAGTGCTGCGAATGCCACACTCACCGCCGCTAAAGACTGGATCTCAACAGACCCTAGCGCAGGCGTATGACATTCTCCCGAGCGTCAATGGCGGATTTCAGCCGCGTCCCGGCCTGTGAGGCCCGGCGCTTGATCGCATCGGCTGCCGCCTTCTCCAGGGCATTGGGAAGAAGCATTTCCAGCCCCTTGCCGCTCATCGACCTGGTCATCGGATAGGTTTTTCCGTCATCGAAAATGAGGGCGGTATTTTGAGCGGTGGCGGAACTGCGCGCCGTATGATTGGTTGTCCCGACGGATGCATTCGCGGCCACAAACGCCAGACCGGAAATTATGAGAATTATTTTCGATGTCTTTTTCATTCGTCCATCCTCCCGAACCGGAAAATTTTGCGGCGGGCGGCTGGTCCCCGCACCGCCCCTCACTCCATTGGTCGCGGGAGGGCGCGAAAAGGTTCAAAGAGGGTGTAGTTTTTTCCCTCGCGCTCATGTCGCCGGCAGGCGATAGCGCAAAAAAGCGCGCCCCGGTTGGGACGCGCTTCTTTCCTTCCTCAGCTCCGCTGTCGCGAAGCGCCTGTTCGGCTATTTCCTGAATTTTTTGTAGATGGGGGTCCGGCTTTGTTCGGGATTGGATCCGGACGAGAGGTTTTCGCTGGCCGATTCGGGACGACCGCCGCCACCATGTGAGTGGCCCTGGCACGCGGTGATGCCATTGTTCACACAGGCTATGCGGGCATCGTAATTGCCAGGATGCGCCGCATTGCACGCATCGACAACATTGTCGGTACACGCGCCGAGAGAATGCGCCGATGCAATCGCGCCAAATCCGGCGATCAGGGGAAGCGCAAGGGCCGCGGCGCTTACAGTCTTTTTCACAGTGAACAGTTTGGTCATTTTATCTCTCCGTGATTTCGTCATTTGGATTTGCATTTTTTGGCCTCCAACCGGCCGTCCAGACGTTGGTCGCGGGAGAGCGTGAAAAGGTTCAAGAGATGAGAAAAAATGCGGCGTGAAATTCCGGGCCGTCAGAATTTTCCTGTGGCCGGCGGGTTTTCAATCAAAGCGCGCAGCAGCAGATAGAGCGTCACCGCGTTGAGAATGTGCCACAGCGAATGGGTGCCGATGGCGATTGTTTGCCCGCCCATCTCGCGGACCATGCAGCCAAGGGGAGCCGCCGCCGGCCAGCCGTCGATGGTGCGCAAAACGAGCGACAGGGCGAAAACGCACATGGCCGACAGCACCCAGTCGGTCGCGCCATGTCTGCGCCGGTGGAGCAGGATTCCGACGATCAGAAGAGCCGCCAATGCGGGCGCATAGGCGAGCGAGCCATTGAGGGATGAGCCAAGGAACGCGCAAAGTCCGGCGGGAATGGGCCCCCCGCACAGGAACATGCCCACCGTCAGACCCACCAGCAGACCCGAAATGAGACACGCCGGCGCCAGGGACATATTCAGGAACCACCTCAGCGCGACGGCGATATAGACGGCCACGAACGCCGCAATCGGCGCGACATCGGCCAGCCGCGCCCACCCGGTCGCATAGGTGTGGAAGAGGAAACTGCCCACCCCGACGGCGATGAGAAGTCCGATCAGGCCCAGGATGGTGCGGCTGCCGCGTTTAAGGCCGCTGACGCGCAAATCCGTGTAGACCAAAGCCGCGGCGAACAAAAACGCCAGGTTGGACATGGCGTTGAGCGGCTCGGCCCAGAAATCAGGATCAAGCGCCCGCTCGCAATAGCAGCTCACCTGATCCCAGGATGTCAGGCCCTCCGCCCCGCATGGCTGTATCATGCGATTTACTCGCTCCTGTTATCGCTCTAATCGGCCGCCCGCGCGACATCGGCAACCCCTTGCGCCTCAAGCATCTCCCACAGGGCCTTCAGGGCCTGTTCCAGTCTGCCTTCATCGCTCGAGCGCAGCACCAGATTGGTCCCGAGCCTGCCGTTCTCAAAAAAAGGATAGCTGCCCATCGGAACATCCGAAAACTCTTCCTGCAGTTTCGCGAGACCCGGCGCCATCTCCCCTTCGGGCCGGTCAACGCGCACGGATCTGGTCAGCAGCTTGCGCCCCGTCCTGAGGCGCGGCGCCACGTCGTCGAGCATCACCTGCATGATCTTCGGCACGCCGGCCATGACAATCACATTGCCGATCATGAAACCCGGAGCCCTGGACACCGAATTTTCGATCAATTCCGCGCCTTGGGGGATGCGCGCCATGCGCAGCCGGGTTTCGGTCAGGTCTTTCGCCTCATAGCGCTCGCGCATCAGGGCAACCGCCCGCTCATCGATTTCGATCGGCACGCCAAACGCCTTCGCCACGCTTTCAGCGGTAATATCGTCATGGGTCGGGCCGATGCCGCCCGTGGTGAACACATAGTCATACGCCGCGCGCAGGGCGTTGAGCGCATCGACAATCTCATCCTCCACATCGCCAACCACCCGCACCTCGCGCAGGCGAATGCCGATCCGGGTCATATACTCCGCGATATAGCCGATATTCCGGTCCCTGGTGCGCCCGGACAGGATTTCATCGCCGATCACAATCAGCGCCGCAGTCACGATGTCTTGTCCACCTGCATCATTTTCCGGCACAGGAAATCCTCCAATCGACGCCCGGCATTGCAATATCCGCCGCTTGCGCCCTATCATCTTGCGGTGACCGGGCGCTCTTCATATGGTCCCGCCCATGCAATTTCCGGCACCGCTCATCCGCGGACAACTCATCAAACGCTATAAACGCTTCCTCGCCGATGTGAAACTCGACAGCGGCGGGGAAATCACCGCCCATTGCGCAAATCCCGGCGCCATGCTCGGCCTGGTCGCGCCGGGGTCGCCCGTATGGCTGTCCATAAGCGACAATCCCAAGCGCAAGCTCAAATTTTCCTGGGAGCTTGTCGAGGTGGATATGGGCGCGGGCCCAACCCTTGTCGGCATCAATACCGGCCACCCGAACGCGCTCGTGGCTGAGGCCATTTCTTCCGGTATTATCAATGAATTATCTGGCTATCCTGAGATGCGCCGAGAGGTAAAATACGGGGTCAACAGCCGTATTGATATTTTACTCGAGAAATCCGGCTTATCGCGTTGTTATGTCGAAGTTAAAAACGTTCACCTTATGCGCCAACCCGGATTGGCCGAATTCCCCGATTCCGTCACCGCCCGCGGTGCAAAACATCTTGCCGAGCTCTCCGCCATGGTGGCCGAGGGCCATCGCGCTGTGATGGTCTATCTGGTGCAACGGGCGGACGCGGCAGACTTTTCGCTCGCCCGCGATATCGACCCCGCATACGGCAACGCCTTCGACGCCGCCGCCAGGGCCGGCGTCGAGGCCCTCGCCTATGCCTGCGAGCTGGCGCCCGAGGGTATCGAAGTCTCGCGGCGCATACCCGTCATTGAGTGATTTTCGCCTTGACCCGGGCCTGTCATGCCGGTCACATCTGTTGCGCATTCATGCATTTCACCGTAAGTCAGAAACAAACCGCATGAGAGGAAGCGGACCCTCATGTCCAATCTGGAACTTGCCCGCGCCGCAAGGCCGGACAGCAAAATCAAAATTTACGGGGCCGACGCCTTCGACGGCATGCGCCGGGCCGGCCAGTTGACGGCGCGCGTGCTGGATCTGCTGGTGGCGGAGGTCAGGCCGGGTATTACGACCCAGTCGCTTGACGATTTCGTTTTTGAATACGCCATGGACCATGGCGCGATCCCGGCGCCGCTCAACTATCGCGGCTTCACCAAATCCATTTGCACATCGCTGAACCATGTGGTGTGTCACGGCATTCCGGGCACGCGGGTCCTCAAGGAAGGCGACATTCTCAATGTGGATGTCACGCTGATCCTCGAGGGGTGGCACGGCGATTCCAGCCGCATGTACCCTGTTGGCGGTATCTCGCGCGCGGCGGAGCGGCTGATTGCCGTGACTTATGAATCGCTGATGCGCGGCGTCGCGGCGGTCAAGCCCGGCAATCACATCGGCGATATCGGCGCGGCGATCCAGGCCTATGTGGAGCCTGAACGCTGTAGCGTCGTCAGGGACTTTTGCGGTCATGGCATCGGGCAGGTGTTTCATGACCGGCCGAATATCCTGCATTATGGGCGCCCCGGCGAGGGCATCGAGATGCGTGCCGGCATGCTCTTCACCATCGAGCCGATGATCAATCTCGGCAAACCGCAGGTGAAGATCAAATCCGACGGCTGGACCGCCGTCACCCGCGACCGCTCGCTGTCCGCCCAGTTCGAACATACGGTCGGTGTAAGCGAGAGCGGCGTTGACATTTTCACCACATCTCCGGCGGGCCTTCACCATCCACCCTACGAGACCGGATGAGACCTGATGAGACCTTAAAGAATGGGCTTTAAGGATGCCGGCAAACCGCATTTTCTGGGTCATCGCGACCGGTTGCGCCAGCGCTTCCGCGAGGGCGGAGACGACGCCATGCCCGACTATGAGTTGCTTGAGCTCATTCTGTTTCGCGCCCTTCCGCGCCGCGACACAAAACCCCTGGCAAAGGAGTTGATCGGCAAGTTCGGTTCATTTGCCGAAGTGATAAATGCGCCCGATGAACGCCTGGCGGAAGTCGCAGGCGTGGGCGAAGCCGTCATCACCGAGATAAAGCTGATCCGCGGCGCGGCCCTGCGATTGATAAAAGGCCAGGTCATGGACCGGCCGGTGCTCGATTCATGGTCGGCGGTTCTCGGCTATTGCCGCGCGGCCATGGGGTTTCAATCCAAGGAGCAGTTCCGCGTTCTGTTTCTCGACAAACGCAACCGCATCATTGCCGATGAAGTGCAGCAGGAGGGCACCGTCGACCATACGCCGGTCTATGTCCGCGAAATCGTCAAGCGCGCGCTTGAGCTGTCGGCCAGCGCCATCATCCTGGTGCATAATCACCCCTCCGGCGACCCCACGCCCTCGCAGGCCGATATCGAGATGACCAAACAGATCGTCGAGGCGGCGAAAAATCTCGGGATCACGGTGCATGATCACATCATTGTCGGAAAAGAGGGCCATGCGAGTTTTCGGGGCCTGAGCCTGATTTAAGGCCCTGCCCCTAAGTCTTGTCGACCGTAACCGCGTCGCCCGGATTGACGGCGGCCAGTGCTTTGACATCATCGAGCGCGCGGCCCCAGATATTGCACGCGCTGGCAAGACGGGTCTCATCGCCTTGCGAGATCGGCGTGCGCCCGAACCCAATGGCGATTGCGTCTCCTTCAGGCCAGAAGGCGATTTCGCCGGGCTCCACAACCTCGCGCGCATCCGCTTCGCGCTCGACGCTCACCGGCGTGGTGAAATAAACCTCCTCGCCCCAGGTCTGGGCATGGGCGTCAATCGGCAGCGCCGCCAATACGGCCCGTCCCGTTGGCGTGTCGAGGACCTCAACGCGAATAGATACGCTGCCCGCTGTAATCATGATTTCCGTCATTGGTGCGCTCCGGAAATTGACTTGCCAATCATGGTTTTGCCTCCCGCGCAATTTACACCGACATGCCGGGCGGCCGAAAGCAACTTTCCCGTGCCGCATGAATACGGTTTCGTTTGCGCTTCGCGGTCTTTCGCCCGCATAGTTCCCGGCAATGTTCGGTGCCCCGCAAATAGCCGCGATTCTGCTGCTGCTCCAGCGCGGGCTTGAGGAAATATATTCGGCGAACAATACAAAACGCCTGCTCGCCGAAGGCGCGCGCGAAGTGGGCGCGCAATATTATCCGGTCGTCGCCACCACCCATCTTGGCTGGATCGCCAGCCTGTTCCTGCTGGTCTCTCCCAATGCCGGTATTATCTGGCCGCTGCTCGCGCTCTATCTGCTGCTCCAGGTGGCCCGTTACTGGGTCATCTCCACGCTCGGGCGCTACTGGACCCATCGCATCATTACCCTGGACATTGCGCCGATCGTGAAGAAGGGCCCCTACGCCCTCATCAGACATCCCAGTTACGTGGTCACGCTGATTGAGACATTGCTGCTGCCGATGGCCTTCGGCGCATGGGGGCTGGCGCTGATCATGACGGCCATCTGGGCCGCCGTGCTGCACTACCAGATTTTGCTGGAAGATGCGGCGCTGGCCGGCCGGCGAGAGCCCGGAAAAGACAACCCTGCGAATTAAGCGGGCGCCGGCCCAAAGATCAGAACCGCATTCAGCCCGCCGAACGCGAAGGAATTCGACATGGCGTAGGCGATATCGCGCTTGCGCGCCTCATTCGGCGTGTAATCCAGATCGCATTCGGGATCCGGCCCGTCATATCCGATGGTGGGCGGGACGATGCCCTCTTCCATGGCTTTGATGACGCAAACCGCCTCGACGCCTCCGCCCGCGCCAAGGCAATGGCCGTGCATGGACTTGGTGGCCGATATGGAAAGATCGTTGGCGGCCTTGCCGAATACGCGCTTTATGGCGCGCGTCTCGTTGATATCGTTGACTTTGGTCGCTGTTCCGTGGGCATTGACATAATCAATGTCGCCAGGCGCCAGTCGCGCGTCATCCAGGGCAAACTGCATCGCGCTGGATGCGCCTTCGATGGATGGATTGACCATGTCGGCCGCGTCCGATGACATGCCGAAGCCAACGAGCTCGGCGAAGATCGTCGCGCCGCGTCCCCTGGCATGCTCAAGCTCCTCGAGCACCAGAATACCGGCGCCCTCGCTCAAGACCGTCCCGTTACGGCCTTTGGCGAAGGGAAACAGTCCATCCGGGCTGAGAACGCGCATCGCCTGCCATGCTTTTGCCGTACCCCAGTTGAGCGTGGCTTCAGCGGCGCCGCCGACGCCCAAATCGCACAACCCGTTCTGAATCATCTGATATACGAGGCCGATGGAATGAGGCGCGGTCGAACAGGCGCTCACCACCCCGAAACACGGCCCGGTGATTCCGTATTCGATACTCACATGGGCGGCGGCGGACGAGGCGATGGTTTTCAGAAGCGTCAGTGGATGAGTCGCCCGTTTCTTCTCCTCAAACAGCATCTTGTAGGAGAATTCCATCGTCGTAATGCCGCCGATACCGGAACCGATGATACAGGCCGCCCGGTAGGCGTGATCGCCCTGCAACGGCATTTCCAGCCCCGACTGGGCAACCGCTTCAGCTGCCGCGGCGCCGGCAAACTGCGAATAGCGGTCCGCCAGCAGGAACTGTTTCGATAAGCCCAACTCCTCGGCGTCGAAGTTTTTAACCTCGCCCGCGATGGTGATGTAAAGCTCGTCGGTGGGATAAAACGTCGCCTCGCCGATCCCGCACTCACCGTTCTTGAGCGCGTTCCAAAACGCGTCTCTGCCGGTTCCGATAGCGGAAACGACGCCTTGGCCCGTGACAACGACGCGCCTGCGATCCTTTGGCTGTGCCATGTAACTGAAAATGCCTTGATTGGGCGCTCAGGTCTGGGTTCGGCGCCGCGGGCTACAGGGCGTTCGCTACGCCGCGGCTCCGGACGATTTGTTCTCGGACATGATTGCTTTCACTTTGTCTACAACCGAACCAACGGTCGCAAAGTCTTCAACCTCCTCGTTGGCATTGTAGGGTATTTCAATGCCAAACGTATCTTCGATGTCGAAGACGATAACGGCAAGATCAAGAGATTCGATGTCCAGGTCCGTCAGCGGAGTCTCCAACGCGATCGAATCGGACGGCTCCTTCATGTTTTTCTTCAGAATATCGATGATCTTGGTGGCCACTTCGTCCATATCGCTCTCCCTGCCCCATTGGGTTAAGCGGGGCCTCATTATATTTTGCAAACTGCTAATGCAAAAAATATCTGTGAGCAAGCCGCGCGTTCAATTAGTCTTAAAATCGGGCAGAGTCCAGATGTCTGCTACACGAATTTACAAAATCAACCCCGCAGCCGTCAGGCACATATACCACCCGCGCTTCGCCTCCATTTGGACGTGTTAGCTGACAATTGCAAGTGGAGAAGGCTTATTTGCGTTAAGATGGACGACACCAGCCGCGCCCTTTTGGCCCGCAGCCCAAGGAACCGACAGACTCAAGAAACCTGCCATCGCAAATAAAAGCGCACCAGAAGCAAGTGACCCGATCCCGGGGCTCTATGGAAATTACGCCGGAAACCAGCATCCAGAAACATGAAAAAAGCATCAGTCAGAAAATCCGGCAAGTCAAAATCCAGCATCGGAGAATATGCCTGGTTGAAACATTACCCTCCCGGTATCGAGTGGCGCACGGAGTTCAAATCCGAACCTTTGGCTAACATTCTGGAGAGGTCCGCCGAGAAATTCTCGGATAGGGTTTGTACTTATTTTTTTGGAAAAACAATTAGTTACTCTGAGATTGGCCGGTTGGCGAACCGTGCTGCAAAGGGGTTGCAGGCGCTTGGCGTGGGCAAGGGAACACGGGTCGGCCTGCTGCTCCCCAACTGCCCGGCATTTGTTGTCTACTATTTCGGAATCCTGAAAACCGGCGCGACGGTTGTGAACTGCAATCCGCTCTACACCGTTGAAGAACTCGACCACCAGATCAAGGACAGCGAAACCGAATTTCTCGTGACCCTCGACCTCGCCGCGCTGTTCGAAAAGGCCGATGCCCTGCTTGAGCGGGGCAACCTCAAAACCGTGGTTATTTGTCCATTTGCGGATATGCTGCCGCCACTTAAATCGATTCTGTTCCGGCTACTAAAGTCGAAGCTGCTCGCCGACACAGAAAATTCCGGCAAGCCTGATCGAATCGTTTTTGAGCGCAGCGTCCTCGACAATGACGGGGCCTATGCGCGGCCGGAAATCACTCCGGAGACGGATATCGCCGTTCTGCAATATACCGGCGGGACAACGGGCACCCCCAAGGGGGCCATGCTCACCCACGCAAATCTGACGATCAACATTCAGCAGGTCGACGCCTGGGCCACCAATCTGGACAAAGAGGGCGAAATCATACTTGGCGTATTGCCCCTGTTTCATATCTTCGCCATGACCACTGTTCTTAATTTCGGCGTCGCGCGCGGTTTCAAAATGGTGCTGGTGCCGAAATTCGATATCGATGACGTGCTCAAGCTCATCGGCAAGACCCGGCCGACCATCTTTCCCGGCGTGCCCACGATCTACAATGCGATCCTGCACCACCCGAAAGCGAAATCCATCGATCTCTCCTCGCTCAAATTCTGCATATCCGGCGGCGCGGCGCTTCCCGCCGAGGTCAAGCGCGGCTTTGAGGCGTTATCGGGATGTTCGCTCGTGGAAGGATACGGATTGAGCGAAACGTCACCGGTCGCGACCTGCAACCCGGTGGAGGGCGCGCTTGGCGAGGGGTCCATCGGCATTCCCCTGCCCGCCACCATCATTTCCATCCGGTCTGCCGAAAAGCCGGAAGAAGAGATGCCGCTTGGCGAGAATGGCGAAATCTGTATCGCCGGCCCGCAAGTGATGCCGGGTTATTGGAAAAATCCAGCCGAAACGAAGGACGCCTTTACCGGCAAGTTCTTCAGGACCGGCGATATCGGCTATATGGACGAAGAGGGTTACATCTACATCGTCGACCGCATCAAGGACATGATCAACGCTTCGGGGTTCAAGATCTATCCGCGCCGCATCGAGGAAGCCATCTACGAGTATGAGGCGGTTGAAGAGGTGACGGTCATCGGCGTCGCCGATGAATATCGCGGGGAAGCGCCCGCCGCCTATATCAAGCTGCGCGAGGGCCATAGCGCCACGGCGGAGGATATCCGGTCCTTTCTTGAGCAGAAGATCTCAAAAATCGAGATGCCCCGCGACATCGAATTCCGCGATGAACTGCCCAAGACCATGATCGGCAAATTATCGAAAAAGGAACTTCGCGAAGAGCGGGAAACCGATTAGCCGCGCAATCCGGACGGCTTCATGCGCCTCGCAGATTGCACCCCTGGCGCCGTTATTCTCAATAATAAAGTGAAGTTGAACGCTAGCGCTGGCGAATGAGACAGTCCGCGCCGCGCGCCTTGAGCTGCCGGCAAAAATTGTCGGCGGAACTGCGCTGTTCCATCGGCCCCACACCAACGCGGTACCAGACACCGCGCTGCCCCAGGTCCGCCCGATGGATTTTAGGAGCCACACCGCCCAGAAGCCGTGGAAAACGCCTTCGCAAATCGTTGAAGGCGCGCAACGCTTCATTCTGGCTTTGCCGTGCCGCCACCTGAACCAGATAACCACTGACGCGGGGACTTGCGGCAGGGCGCGGGAGCGCGGCCGTGACGCCGGGCGCCGCTCGCGGCGCCGCCTGTTCAGGTGGTATTGGACCACGCAATTGCGGCCTCCCCGGCGGGGCCGGCGCCGTAGCCGGCGCGGGAAGTATGGCAGGCGCCACTACGGCGGCCCGCCGCCTCGGCGCCGGCTGGGGCGCCATGTTCTGCCTGGCAACGACCATCGGCTCGGGCGGGCGGGCCGGCTGGGTACGGGTCCAGTATTTGGTCCGGCATGGCCAGCCATTGGGCAAACATCCCTTGATCTCAACTCTATCGCGGCCAACCTTCAGGTGTTTCAAATAATATACTTTGCCGACCTCGGGATCGTAGATGCGGCCCTGCCAGATGTTGGGCCCAATTTTTTTCACATCGACCAGCACGTTAACGCCAACGACGGGCCGGCTGCGCAGACTGGGGTCTGGATTTAGCCGATCGCGCCAGGGTTTTCCGTTTTCATCGCGCGCGTCTTTCAGCCATACGATCTCTCCGCACAGGCCCTGTTCCCCGCATTCGCGCAATTCGATTTTGCCTTTCCGGTCGGCATTCAACCAGGTTCCGAGTTCCGCGGCCGCATAGGCGGAAGTGCCGGCAAAAAGACCCGCCGCGATGACCGCACAGGAAGACAATATCGTACGGAAATTCAATAGCGCATGGAAATTCAATTCCCCTGCCTCCGTCCGCAGAATCGTTCCGTTCACGTTCCAGTACCTCTAATGCCGTTCGGGCGAAGCCTTAAGCGCTGTTCCCGTCTCCGCCCTGGTCCGCAGAATGTGACGAATCACCTGATTGTGTCTGCAATTCGGTTGATCCAGTCTTAACGCCGGCGGAGTTGCCGCCGGTACTCTCGAGTATTGCGGCCACGCCCATACCTCCCGCCGTACACACCGATATCAGACCCCGAGTCTTGGGTTTCGAGGCCAGTTGCTTTGCAAGTGCGCCCACTATTCTAGCGCCAGTCGCGGCGAAAGGATGGCCAAATGCGAGACTGGACCCCTTAATGTTCAATTTTGCCCGGTCGATGGAACCCATTGGTCTGGCGCGGCCAAGCACGTTTTTGCAGTAATCCGCAGATTCCCAGGCTTTCAGCGTACACAGCACCTGCGCCGCAAACGCTTCATGAATTTCATAGAAGTCAAAATCCTGCAATTCCAGCCCCGCCTGGCGAAGCATTTTGGAAACGGCGATGGTCGGGGCCATCAGCAGTCCCTCGCCCGCGACAAAATCATTCGCCGCGGTCTGCGCATGAGTGAGATAGGCCAGAACCGGCAAATTGCGCGCCTCCGCCCACTCTTCTGAACCCAGCAGCACCGCGGCGGCGCCATCGGTCAGGGGCGTGGAATTCGCCGCCGTCAATGTGCCCCGCTTTGAGCGCTCGAAGACGGGCTTGAGCTCCGCCATGGAGGCCAGGTCAATATCCGCCCGCAAATTGTTGTCGCGGAATACGCCGGCGCAAGGCACAAGCAAATCGTCGAGAAAGCCCTCGTCATAGGCCGCCGCCGCATGTTTGTGGCTGTCAAAGGCGAGCTTGTCCTGTGGCTCGCGGGAAATCTGCCACTCCTGGGCCATCAGTTCGCAATGCTCACCCATTGCAAGCCCGGTTCTCGGTTCCGCGACGCCGGGCGGTTCAGGAACAAATTCCGACGGAGAAAACCCCTTAAAAACAGATAGTTTTCCCATTATGCTGCGTGCACGCGACAGCTTTATCAGCCGCTGCGCAAACTTCCGCCGGAAGACAACCGGCGAATCGCTCACCGAATCGGAACCGCATGCGATACCGCATTCGATCTGCCCGGTAGCGATTTTCGCGCCGATGCCCATCGCCGCCTGAAGGCTGGTGCCGCAGGCCTGCATCAGCGTGACGCCCGGCGTTGAGGGCGCCAGTTCCGTCCCGATCACCGCCTCGCGCGCCAGATTCCAGTCCTTGGCGTGGGTCACGACGGCGCCGCCCGTCACTTCGTCGATATGCGCGCCGCGAAGGGCGTAGCGCTCCACCAGGCCGTTCAGCACGGTGGTCAGCATTTCCAGATTGGTCACGTCGGCGTAGGGGCCATAGGCCCGGCAAAAGGGAATGCGAATCCCCCCGATTATCGCAACGCGCCGAATATTGTTGTTCGCCATGGCTGGCTCCCGGAAGACTTGGGGTCAGGACCTAAGGGCCGCCCGTTTTTTCCTGTTTGCGATAATGCAGCGGCCCGCCCCGGAACGGAGCGAAACCGGTTCCAAAGATCACGCCCGCATCGACGTGATCGGCGCTCTCAACGATTCTTTCCGCCAATGCGCGCTCGCACTCATCGAGCATGGGCCTGATCAGCTCCCGGCCGAGCAGTTCGAGGTCTTCCTCATCGAAGGACGCCTGCTGGCGCTTCGGCTTGCCCTTTTCCCAAACATAAAATCCTTCACCGGTTTTTTTGCCGAGCTTGCCATTCTTCACAAGACGATCAAGCTCGCTGTCCTCGACCGGTCCCAGATTGAGCGTTTCCGCCACATGCTTGCAGATGTCGAGCCCGACAATGTCGGAAAGTTCCAGCGGCCCCATGGGCATGCCGAAATTAAGCGCGGCCTGGTCGATTTTTTCGCGCGGTTCGCCTTCCTGATAGCGCCGCGCGCCATCGAGCATATAGGGCGCGAGCACGCGATTGACGAGAAAGCCGGGACAGCTTTTCACGATCAGCGGATATTTTCTGATCGCCGTGACGAAGGCGCACCCCTTGCGCACCTCCTCCTCGCGGCCGCCAACGCCGAGAACCACCTCGACAAGCGGCAGCTGGGCGACCGGATTGAAGAAATGCAGGCCTATCAGCCGGCCCGGATCCTTCAATGGCTTGGCGATATCCTCAATCTTCAGTGAGGAGGTGTTGGTGGCGAGAATGGCGTCCGGCTTCATCTTCGCCTCAAGGCCGGCGAGGACCTTCCGCTTGATTTCCAGATCCTCCACAATCGCCTCGATCACCAGGTCCGCGCGAGGCACATGCCTGCCTTCGGGATCGGCAATCAGCCGCGTCACGGCTGCGTCTACCGCCTGGCGTGTCTTGAGCCGGCGCTTGAACAATTTCTTGGCGCGCGCGAGAGCCTTTTGCGTTTGTTCCTCGCTCAGATCCTGAAGGCTTGCTTCCATGCCGCATACGACACACCAGGCGGCGATGTCGCCGCCCATGGTGCCCGCGCCGACAATATGAGCGCGCAGCGGCTTGACGGCGCCCTTGGGCGCCTCGTTTTTGAGCATTTCGGTCAACCCGAAGACGCGGCGCAGATTGCGCGCGACATCGCTGATCATCAACGGGGCGAAGGCAGCCGTCTCGGCCGGTTTCATGCGCCGCCTGCTGTCGCCATATTTCGCAAACAGATCGATCAGCGCGAACGGCGCGGGATAATGGTCCTCGCGAACCTTTTCGGCGGTCTTTTTGCGCATTTGCTTGGCCAGGTAATCGCGGAACGGCGCCTTGCGCAGCAACCGCTTCCACCAGGGCGCCCCCTTGGACTTGCGCTTCTGCAGCACCGCCTTGCGCGCGGCCCAGCGCAAACGGTGATGGGTCGGCACCAGTTGATCCACCAGGCCAATGGCGCGGGCATGGCCGGGGCGCAGCATGCGGCCCGTCAGCATCATCTGCATGGCGTCCATCGCGCCCGCCAGTTCAATCGAGCGCACGGTCCCGTTGAGCCCGGGGAAAATGCCGAGCTTGACCTCCGGCAACCCGAGCCGGGTGCCCTCCTCGCGGGTCGCTATCCGGTAATGGCACGCCATCGCCAGCTCCAGCCCGCCGCCGAGGCAAAAGCCGTGAATGGCGGCGACAACCGGCACGCGCAGTTTCTCGATCCGGTCGAACAGGCCGATGGTCGCGAGCACCGCGTCCTCGACGTCCTTGCCGGTCACCATGGACTCGAATTCGCGGATGTCGGCGCCGGCGATAAAATTATTCTTCTTGCCGGAAATCAGGATGAGGCCGCGCACCTCCCCCTTTTCGGCCGCGTCTTCCACCTTGGAGACGATGGCGGCCAGTTCTTCGGTGGGCCTGCGGCCAAGCGTGTTCATGGACTCGCCCTCGCGGTCGAAGACCGCCCAGGCGATATCCTCGAAGTCGATTTCGAAACGCCAGTCCTTGAGATTGTCGATATCTGCTGGTGTGATTTCGGTCATTCGGCTGCCTGGCTCTGTGAGTCGGTCTTCCTGTAATGCGGGAGAACTTCTTCCGGGTCGAAATGATCGACGGCTATAACTTGCGTCACGAGCTCTTCGAGTTCCTTCAGCGCCGCCGCCTCATCGGCCGTGATCACGCCCTTGTCCCGCGCCTCGCCAATCCAGTCATTGGTAAGATTGCGCGCGATTGTGCCAGCACGCACGGCTTTTTCAAGTTTCTTGTCTGCATCGCGCAACGCGATGACCTTGCCGAGCGTATGCTCCAGCAGACCCACCGGATCGGCCGGATCGTCGGTGATAAAAATGTCACGGGTAAGGCGGTCGCGCAGCTCTCCCGGTTGCAGGGCGGCGCGTGTGATCTCCTTGCCCAGCGCATCGCTTGCCGGTTTCGCGCGCGCACCCAGCGGGAACACCAGCGGGCGCAGGATAAATCTTACCGGCAGCACCGGGAAATTATCGATAACGCCCTTCAGGGCCCGCTGAAACCTGTACAGATGATTGGCGGCGCAATAGTCGACGATTTTAGCGTCCGCCTCGGGCTGCCCGTCATCCTCAAAACGCTTCAGCACACAGGACAGAAGATAGAGTTCGCTCAAGGCATCCGCGAGCCGCCCGGTGATCTTCTGTTTGACCTTCAGCCCGCCGCCAAGAGACGCCACGGTCAGGTCGGCCACCAGCGCGAAGCTGCGCGCGGAGCGGGCGAGCTGCCTGTACCAGCGCCGGTTGACGCCGCCATGGGCCGGAGCGCTGGCAAGATATCCGCCGGTGAGATTATGGAACAGCGAGCCGAAGATATTGGCCATCGCAAAGGAGACATGGCCGCAAAAGGCCTTCTCGAAGGCGGCGATGCCGCGCTCGGTATCCCAGTCCCGCAACGCCTCGACTTCCTTGTAGAGCCAGGGATGGCTTCTCAGCGCACCCTGCGCGAAGGTGATGAGCGTGCGGGTCAGGATATTGGCGCCCTCGACCGTAATGGCCACGGGCATGGCCTGATAGGCCGATTGCAGATAATTCGAGGGGCCGTCGCAAATGGCGCGTCCCCCGTGAATGTCAAAGGCGTCATTCACCGCAATGCGCATGCGTTCGGTGGTCTGATATTTCAGCAATGCGGAAATCACCGATGGCTTCTCGCCGGCCGTGACCATGGAGGCGGTGACCGAGCGCCCGGCCTCGCAGACGTAAGCGGTCTCGACGAGCCGCGCCAGCGGTTCCTCGACCCCCTCCATGAAGGCGATGGGCAACCCGAACTGCTTGCGGATGCGGGCATAGGCGGTGGAGTTGCGCAACAGCGCCTTGGCGGCGGCCGTACTGGTCGCGGGCAGCGATATGGCGCGCCCCTCCGAGAGGCACTCCATCAGCATGCGCCATCCCTGCCCCACGCCGTCGCGCGCGCCGACCACCCACTCCAGGGGCACGAAAACATCCCGGCCCCAGTTGGGACCGTTCGGGAAGGCGACACCGCCGGGCAAATGCCGCCGGCCGATTTCGACACCCTTGTGAGAGGTTGGAATAAGCAGGACCGTGATGCCAAGGTCCTTGCTCTTCCCAAGCAGAAGGTCGGGATCCTGAACTTCGACGGCGAGACCCAGAAGGGTCGCATTGGGCCCAAGCGTGATATAGCGCTTCTCCCATGTGAGGCGTATCCCCAGCGTTTCCCTGCCCTCGAATGCCTGTTTGCATACGATACCGATGTCGCGCATGGCGGCCGCATCCGACCCCGACGCCGGTCCGGTGAGAGCGAAGCACGGGATTTCCTCGCCCCGCGCCAGCCGTTTCAGATATTTCGATTTCTGCTCATCGGTGCCGTATCTCTCGATCAACTCGCCCGGCCCCAGAGAATTGGGTACCATGACAATGACCGCGACATCGGGGCAGCGCGACGCAATCTTGCCGATAATCAGCGATTGCGCCTGAGCGGAAAATCCCAGCCCGCCATGTTCCTTCGATATGAGCATGCCGAGAAAACCGTTCTCGGTAACGAACTTCCAGACCTCTTCGGGGATGTCCTTGCGGATGTGGCGGATATCCCAGTCGTCCACCATCCGGCACAATTCTTCGGTCGGCCCGTCGATAAATGCGCGCTCCTCGGCGCTCAACGACATGGGCGGAATATCGCGAAGCCGCTGCCAGTCCGGCGCGCCGCCGAACAACTCCGCGTCCCAGCCGATCGTGCCCGCTTCCAGCGCCTCGCGTTCGGTGGCGGAAACCTTCGGCATGATTTTCTTCAGCGCGCCATAGGCGGGACGAATGACAAGGGCCTGCCGCACGGGCCGTATTGAAAAGGCCGCCATGACGCCGGCGACGACCCAGCCCGCGAATGCGCCGCCGGCAAGCGAAACAAGCGGCTCCGAATAGGGCAGCCCGAACTGCGCGATAAGGGTCAGGACCGCGATGGTCGCGGCCCAGATCGAAAGCGGCGCCTGCCGAAGCGCCAGCCATACGAGCGCCGCAAGGCATACAAAAAGAAATATTAGCGCCGACATGGCCGCAGTCTCCTCTTCCGACTCGCCCCCAGCACTCTCCCCAAGCACTCCCCTATGTTTACCGCCTCCGGCCCCTGAATCAACACAAGTAATTCACGGTCCGTATTTGACTCCATTTCTTAAATTCCTGCTCAGGCTCGGGACCCACTAGTTGCTTCCATTATGTTTGGTCAGGAGGCTTCGGTAAAACGCACTGCTTGTCCTTGTGTTATGAATTGGATAAGCCTTCGCGAAGCGCCGGGTGCGCCATCGCGACTTCCCGGCGGCCAACATGAATTCAAGGGGCATGTCCATGGCGCAAGATCCGATCCCGGCCCAGCTGGGGCCTTTTGAACTCGAAGTCGAGGCCGGCAAACGTTATTCCTGGTGCCGCTGCGGCCGCTCCAAAACCCAGCCCCTTTGCGACGGCTCGCACAAGGACACCGGTCTCGAGCCGTTGACCTTTACCGCCGAAAAGACCGAGACCCTCTATCTGTGCGGCTGCAAGGATACGGGCGATGAACCGTTTTGCGATGGCTCGCACCTGATGCTGTAGGTCATGGGCCGCTAGCTGGACGATTTGAGATCGCTCGCGAACTCCTTTTCCAGTTCTTTCTCGAGACGCGCAAGATCGTCCGGAACCGGCATGCCGAAGGCCCGGAAACCGGCGAGCTTTTCGCGCAGTTGCAGATAAAATTCATGCTTGTCCTCGGGAAGATTCTCCATCTGCGTCAACAGCAGGTTCAGTTCGGCTTCAAGTTCGCTCAAATCCATGACTCGTTCCTCCTCTCCCTACCAAACAGCTCTTCGAGGGCGGCGGCAATAGACCTTATGCTCCATGTCATGGCATGGTTCGCCACCTTGTCCCTTGTCCAGGATCAAACGGAGTGAGAGCCTTGTCAGCTCCCGGACCCAGGAATCTCATCACGGATATTGCCGGCTTGCGCGTTGGCAATTCTCACGATGAGAAACTGCGCTCGGGCGTAACCGTCCTGCTTTGCGACGGCCCCATGAACGCCGCGCTGGATATACGCGGCGGCGGTACGGGCACGCGCGAGGCCAGCGCGCTGGAAGTGGGGGGGGTCGTCCAGCAGGTCCACGGTCTGGTCCTGTCGGGAGGCTCCGCGTTCGGGCTCGATGCGGCGACGGGCGTTCAGAGCTGGTTGCGCGCCAAAGGCCAGGGCTTCATGATTGGCGAAGCCTGCGTGCCCATCGTCCCCCAGGCGATCCTGTTCGATCTGCTCAATGGCGGCGACAAGGACTGGGGCAAGCGCCCGCCCTATCAGGAGCTGGGGTTCGCCGCCTGCGGGAATGCGGCCGCGGAATTTTCCCTTGGCGCCGCCGGCGCGGGGTATGGCGCCACAACATTCAATCTGAAGGGCGGCCTCGGCAGCGCGTCGGTTGTAACGCCGGGCGGGATCACCGTCGCGGCTCTGGCGGCCGTCAATGCGGCCGGCTCCCTCACCATGGGCGACACGCCGTATTTCTGGGCCGCCCCATTCGAGTCCGGCGCTGAATTCGGCGGCCGCGGGTCTCCCGCAACGACGCCGCCCGGAGCGCTGGCGCCCGCATTCAAGGGAAGCCCCGGCGAAAGCACCACCCTTGTGATCGTTGCAACCGATGCGTCGCTCGACCGGGCGATGCTGAAACGTCTCGCCATCATGGCCCAGAGCGGTCTGGCCCGCGCCGTCTATCCGGTGCACACGCCGCTCGACGGCGATATCGTGTTCGCGGTTTCCACGGATGAAAAACCGGCGCCCGATCCTGTCCGGGGTCTGGCGGAACTGGGAGTTCATGGCGCCAATGCAACCGCCCGCGCCATCGCCCGCGCCGTTTACGAGGCAAGCGGATTCAGCGGTGAACCGAACGGCCTCCCCGCCTATAAGGACCGTCACACAGGAGCCGGAAGATGAATACGCCCCTTACCGCGCCGCATTTCGCGCGCATATTTTCTCTCTTTGTACTGGCGCTCCTGCTCGGCTTTGCAAAGCCCGCGCAGGCCGGCGAATTCGCCGAAAGGCGGATTCTCGGTTTCTCTCCGGACGGGCGCTATTTTGCCTTTGAGCAGTTCGGCGTTCAGGACGGCTCGGGCTTTCCATATGCGGATATCTTCCTGGTCGACACGGCGACCGACGAATGGGTCGGGGGTTCGCCGTTCCGCGTGCGGCTGAGAGACGAGCGCGCGCAGCTCAAAGAGGCGCGTAAGGAAGCTCTCAACAGGGCCGGCGATCTGTTGCGAAAACTGGCTATTTCAGAACCGGGACGGCTGCTGGCGTCCAATCCGCCGGGCGAGCTGAGCGCCGACCCTTATCGCGTGGAGGTCAATGTCAGCCAGATTGCCGGCGGCGCGCCGGACCGCCGGACCTTTACGCTTGAAGAAACAGCCCTTGCGAATGCGCGATGCGCCGCCTTTACCGCCATGCCCATAAAGGGATTCCGCCTGACGACGCAACGCCAGGACAGCGCGCCGCAGGTGCTTCACAGCGATACCTCGATCCCCAAGAGCCGAGGCTGCCCGCTGCGCTACGCCATATCCGACATCATTGTATTTGAAGCCGGGGCCGGGCGCCGGGTATTCGCCATCCTGGTCAGCGTCTACGCCCTCGGATTCGAAGGCCCGGACCGGCGTTTCATGGCCATCACGCGGGCGCTGAACTGAAAAGTCTCAAACCCGCAATTGCAGCGGGACCGTTTGCATGGCAAGCTCGCGGCCTGGGGCATGCGTGCATGCGCCTGATTTGGGGGAATTCCAATGGAACAGAGCGGGTTGAGCCGCGCGGTCGGATTTTTCCTGGCGGTGCTGTTCGCGGCGGTTATGGGGATGAGCCTCATTGCCGTTCTGGTGACCGAATATATGGAACCGGGGCGCGTCATGGGCGAGCAGGCGCGGCTGACGCTGCGGATATGCGGCATTGCCGGTGCCTTGGCCGCTCTGCTCGCATGGTGGCTGCAGCGCTTCGCCGCCCGTCGCGGCTTCGCCGTCCGGTTTTTCTACGCGCTCGTCATCTTCCTTCTGGCGTTCGGCGCGCTTGGCGGTTTGCTGGGGGTCATTTCCAATTTCATGTTCAACCCCGGCTCCAATGATTTCAGCCTGACCGGCCTCTATTGGGCGTCGGTTGGCGGGTTCTACACCTTTGTGCTGTTCCTGCTGGGATCGTTCAATCCGGGTCTGCTCGTCGTGTTGCTTTCGCCGGGAATCATTCTGGCGCTCGTCGGCCCGAGGGAAATCGCCTGAGCGGCAATGATTGAGCGCGGGCACGCTCTCTGATAGACCACGCATTCCTTCAAATTATCAGGCGTCCTAAATATGATTCCCCGCTACACACGCGCTCCAATGGCCAAAATCTGGGAGCCGGAGTCCAAATTCCAGATCTGGTTCGAAATCGAGGCCCATGCCTGCGATGCGATGGCCGATCTCGGCATCATCCCTAAAGAAGCCGCCAAGGCCATCCGGGACAGAGGCGGCTTCGACGTCGCCCGCATCGATGAAATCGAGCGTGAGGTAAAACACGATGTCATCGCCTTCCTCACCAGCCTCGCGGAACATGTGGGCGAGGAGGCCCGCTTCGTCCATCAGGGCCTGACCTCGTCGGATGTGCTCGACACCTGTTTCGCCGTCCAGCTGGTCAGGGCCTCCGACATTCTGCTGGAAGACCTGGACGCCCTGCTCGCCGCACTGAAAAAGCGCGCCATCGAGCATAAAGATACTGTGTGCATCGGGCGCAGCCACGCCATTCACGCCGAACCCACAACATTCGGCCTCAAAATGGCGCAAGCCTTTGCGGAATTCTCCCGCTGCAAGGATCGCCTGCTGGCGGCGCGCGCGGAGATTGCCACCTGCGCCATTTCCGGCCCCGTCGGCACCTTCGCCACCGTCGACCCGCGCATCGAGGAACATGTGGCCAAGGCGCTCGGGCTGGAGGTTGAGCCCATTTCCACGCAAGTCATCCCGCGCGACCGGCACGCCATGTATTTCGCCACCCTCGGCGTCATCGCCTCCTCCATCGAGCGCCTGGCGACGGAAGTGCGCCACCTGCAGCGCACCGAGGTGCTGGAGGTGGAGGAATATTTCTCTTCCCGTCAAAAGGGCTCCTCCGCCATGCCCCACAAGCGCAACCCCGTGCTGACGGAAAATCTCACCGGGCTGGCGCGGCTGGTGCGCTCGGCAGTCACACCGGCCCTTGAGAATGTCGCGCTGTGGCATGAGCGCGATATTTCGCACTCCTCCGTTGAGCGCGGCATCGCGCCCGACGCAACGGCCCATCTCGACTTCGCGCTCGCGCGCCTCACCGGGGTTATCGAAAAGCTGGTCGTCTATCCCGAGACCATGCAGGCCAATATGGACAAGCTCGGCGGGCTGATCCATTCCCAGCGCGTGCTTCTGGCGCTCACGCAGGCCGGCGTATCACGCGAAGACGCCTACACCCTTGTCCAGCGCAACGCCATGAAAGTATGGGAGGACGGCGCCGATTTTCTGGAACAGCTGCTCGCCGACAAGGATGTGACGTCCGCCCTTTCGCAAGACGAGATTCGCGACAAATTCGATATGGGGTATCACACCAAGAATGTGGATGTGATTTTCAAACGGGTGTTTGGCTAGCCCTTCAGCGCTTTCACCACATCCGCCGCCGCGCCGCCAAGCAGGCCCATATCCGTACCCACCGAAATGACGTCCCAACCGGCCGCGATCAAGGGTTTCGCGTAATCGATATCATTTGCGAAAATCGCTGCTATTACAGAATGTTCCTGCGTTTCTTTAAGAATTTCATTGCAGGCCTCGACCACCTCGGGCTTACGGATATCGCGCGCTCCCGTCAGCGCCAGCGCGAGGTCGTTCGGCCCCACGAGCACCATATCGAGGCCATCGACCTTGAGGATGTCGTCGAGATTGTCCATCGCGCCCCGGGTTTCAATCTGAACGCAGTTGATGACCCAGTCATTGGCCTGCTCAAGATAATCGCCGTCGATGAGAAACCTGCCGCGATAAGGCCCCCAGCTGCGCGCGCCGCGCGGGGGATATGATCCGGCCCGCACACAGGCCTCTACATCGCCGACATTTTCAACCAGCGGAGAAACGACGCCCTGGGCTCCGGCATCGAGGGCCGCGCCAATCAGACCGGCATCGGGGGTGAGCGGCCGCACGAGCGCCGGAAGCCGCGCGGCCCGCGCCGCGGTGAGGCAATTTACGAGATCGGCGTGATGCCCGAGCCCATGCTGGGAATCGATGAGCACGGCGTCATAGCCCGCCTCTCCCATCTGCTCGACAATGATGGGAACCCCATAGGTGACCCACGCCATGAGCGTTGGCTTTTTGCCGGCAATGGATGCACGTAGCGATTTCAGGGGCGCGGGCACGCGCTAGTCGCGTTCGTTCTCTATCTGAACAATGGCCTTTTCCATTAATTCCTCCATGGTCCGGCGGATCTGATGATCGGACTGGTCAATTTCCGCCTCGTCGAAATCACCGCGGATTTTGCGGAATACATCCTCGTCGCCCGGTTCTTCAAGATCGGCCACCACGACGCTCTTGGCATATTTTTCAACCTCGTCGCCCGTCAGTCCCATTTTTTCCGCGGCCCACCGGCCGAGCAGCTTGTTGCGGCGGGCGGAGGCCTTGAACTCCAGCTCCGCATCTTGGACGAACTTTTTTTCATACGCCTTTTCACGATCATCAAACGACTTCATTTTCTTGCAACTCCTCAACAATTTCGCGGGGGTCCGTATTGGCAGGCGGGCGCAGAGCCAAGACTGCCACCTCAAGCGCAGGGATAGCCCGGCGCCGGGCGCAAATCAACCGGCCGTTCGCTGTGGCGGGCCACGGCTTCAGGTGATTGTTTCTTGGGGCCCCTTCCGCTAGGTTCGATGCGTCATCGGAAGCGATTCTCGCGCGGGTGTTCTTACCGTTGCGCGCCGGGTAGAAACAATCATATTGAACATCTGGCAGATCAGCGGACACCTTGGATGTAGAGGCACACTGCAAACCGCATTTGCCGTCACCGGACCAGCCTGTTTATTGCATGAAAGGATCAACCCATGAGCCGACGGCGGCGTGTTTACGAAGGCAAGGGCAAGATTCTCTACGAAGGACCCGAGCCAGGTCTGCTCGTCCAGCATTTCAAGGATGACGCTACAGCCTTCAACAACAAGAAACACAACCGTGTCGAGGGCAAGGGCGTACTGAACAACCGCATCTCGGAATTTCTCTTCCAGCGGCTGAGCGAGATCGGCATTCCGACGCATTTTGTCAAACGCCTCAACATGCGCGAGCAATTGATTCGCGAAGTCGAGATCATTCCGGTTGAGCTGGTGGTGCGAAATGTCGCCGCGGGCTCGCTCGCCAAGCGGCTGGGCCTCGAAGAAGGCACACAGCTTCCGCGCTCCATCGTGGAATTCTATTACAAGTCGGACGAACTGGACGACCCGATCGTTTCGGAAGAACATGTCACGGCATTCGGCTGGGCCAATCCTCAGGAAATCGACGAAATGATCGCGCTTGCGCTCAGGATAAACGATTTTCTGACCGGGCTGTTTCTCGGGATCGGCATCCGGCTTGTGGACTTCAAAATCGAATTTGGCCGGTTGTTCGAAAACGAAATGATGCGCATAGTCCTGGCCGACGAAATCTCACCCGATTGCTGCCGGCTGTGGGACATCAAGACACAGGACAAGATGGACAGGGACCGGTTCGACAAGGATCCCGACGGCCTTATCGGGGCCTATCAGGAAGTGGCCCGCCGGCTCGGCGTCTTTGTCGACAACCCTCCTGGCGAGGGTTCCGGACCGGTGCTTGTCAGCTCCAAATAGCAGCGGCTTATTTTTAACCTCAAATCGGACAACGGACCCGCAAGAGACATGAAGGCCCGGATCAAGATTACATTGAAAAACGGCGTCCTCGACCCCCAGGGCAAGGCCATTGCCAACGCGCTCGGAGCGCTCGGCTTCGACGGCGTGGGGGACGTGCGGCAGGGGAAATACATCGAGGTCGAACTCGACGATACGAACCGCGCCAGCGCGGAGAAAACCGTTAAGGCCATGTGCGAACAGCTGCTCGCCAATATGGTCATCGAGAATTACAGTTTTGAGCTGGAGGACGCATGACCGCCCGGGATGCGCTTCACATGCTTCGGGACGCGATGCCTTGCATCGCTCCTCGGCATGAGGGGGAGGTATTGCTCCGCGTCTTCCGCCGGCATGACCTCACCGCGAGAAGGCGCGCCGGCGCCGTCTTGAAGGGTGTGCACAGGGTGACGGGAAGCTGAGATGAAAGCGTCAGTGATCGTCTTTCCCGGTTCCAACTGCGACCGCGACGTCGCCGTTTCCCTTAAAGCGGCCATGGGATCGAGACCCGCCATGGTCTGGCATGGCGAGGCGGACGTGCCTGCCAGCGATCTCATTGTTTTGCCCGGCGGCTTTTCCTATGGCGACTATCTGCGCTCCGGCGCCATGGCCGCCCATTCGCCGATCATGCGCGATGTGGTGGCAAAGGCGAGAAAAGGCACGCCGGTTCTGGGCATTTGCAACGGCTTCCACCTGCTCACGGAGACCGGATTGCTTCCCGGCGTGCTGATGCGCAACGCCTCGCTCAAATTCATCTGCAAGGATGTGCTGCTCAAGGTGGAGCGAAACGATACCGATTTTACGCGGCGCTACGCTCCCGGCGATGTGATCCGTATCCCCATCGCCCATCATGACGGCAATTATTTCGCCGATGAGGACACCCTCGACCGGCTTGAGGGCGAAAACCTCATTGCCTTTCGCTATTGCGACGATGCGGGCGCACTCAGCGATGACGCCAACCCGAACGGCTCACAGCGCGCCATCGCGGGACTCTATAACGAAACGGGCACGGTGCTGGGCCTCATGCCGCATCCCGAACGCTTGGCCGACCCCGCGCTTGGCGGCACGGACGGCAAGCCCATGTTCACATCCCTTGTCGAGGCGTTTCACTGATGAGCGCGCAGCCGGCGGCCATGACACCTGAACTCGTCTCCGAGCACGGGCTCAGTGCGCAGGAGTATGAGCAGGTACTGTCGATTCTCGGCCGGGAGCCATCAATCACGGAACTTGGCATATTTTCCGTCATGTGGTCGGAGCACTGTTCCTACAAATCTTCGAAAGTCTGGCTGAAAACCCTGCCCACCACGGGCCCCCAGGTCATTTGCGGCCCCGGAGAAAATGCCGGCATTGTCGACATCGGCGACGGCCAATGCGCCATCTTCAAGATGGAGAGCCACAACCACCCCTCCTTCATCGAGCCCTATCAGGGCGCGGCGACGGGGGTCGGCGGCATCATGCGCGATGTGTTCACCATGGGCGCGCGCCCCGTAGCCAATCTCAATGCGCTGCGCTTCGGCGCGCCGGACCACCCCAAGACCCGCCATCTGGTGTCCGGCGTCGTCGCCGGTATCGGCGACTACGGCAACTGCGTCGGTGTGCCGACGGTCGGCGGCGAGGTGAATTTCGACCCCGGCTATAACGGCAATATTCTCGTCAACGCCATGTGCGTCGGGCTGGCGGACACGGAAAAGGTTTTCTATTCCGCCGCCAGGGGCGTTGGCCTTCCGGTTGTCTATGTCGGCTCGAAAACCGGGCGCGACGGCATCCATGGCGCGACCATGGCGTCGGCCGAATTCGACGACGATTCGGAAGAAAAGCGCCCGACAGTTCAGGTCGGCGACCCGTTCACCGAAAAACTGCTCATCGAAGCCTGCCTGGAGCTGATGGCCGGGGACATCATCATCGCCATTCAGGATATGGGCGCGGCGGGCCTCACATCCTCATCCGTTGAGATGGCGGACAAGGGCGGCGTCGGATTCGATCTCGATCTCGACAAGGTGCCCTGCCGCGAACAGGGCATGAGCGCCTATGAGATGATGCTGTCCGAGAGCCAGGAGCGCATGCTCATCGTGCTCAAGCCGGGTTCGGAAGACGACGCGCGCGCCATCTTTGAAAAGTGGGAACTTGATTTCGCCGTCGTCGGCGTGACGACGGATACCGGCCGCCTGATCGTCACCCATAATGGCCGGATCGAAGCCGACATGCCGGTGAAAGCGCTGGCCGACTCGGCGCCTGAATATAAGCGCCCCTGGACCCTGAGCGAGCCGCCGGCCCTCATTTCACCGCAAGACGTCGCCGCTCCCGAGAGTCTGACCGGGACGCTGGAAACACTGATCGGCTCGCCGCATCTGTGTTCGCGCCGCTGGGTGTGGGAGCAGTATGACCATATGGTCATGGGCGATACGGTGCGCCGCCCGGGGAGCGACGCGGCGGTCGTGCGCGTGCACGGAACCACCAAGGGGCTTGCCGCCACCTGCGACGTGACCCCGCGCTACTGCGCCGCCGACCCGGTCGAGGGCGGCAAGCAGGCCGTCGCGGAAGCCTGGCGCAATCTCACCGCGACCGGGGCCGATCCGCTCGCCATCACCGATTGCATGAATTTCGGCAATCCCGAACGCCCTGAAATCATGGGCCAGTTCGTCGGCTGCATCGAGGGCATGCGCGAGGCGGTGGAGGCGCTGGATTTCCCGGTCGTATCGGGCAATGTGTCGCTCTACAACGAAACCAATGGCGCCGCCATTCCCCCGACGCCCGCCATCGGCGGCGTCGGGCTCATTCCCGATATCGCGCATATGGCCGATATCGCGCTCAGGAGCGAGGGCGAAACGCTGCTGCTGCTGGGCGAGGAACGCGGCCATCTCGGCCAGTCGCTCTATATGGATGTTATCTTAGGCAAACGCGAGGGTGCGCCGCCGCCGGTGGATATGGACGCCGAGCGCAAAACCGGCGATCTGGTGCGCGAGCTGATCCGGGACGGCTCGCTCGCCACCGTGCATGATGTGTCGGATGGCGGACTGCTCGTCGCGGTGAGTGAAATGGCGCTGGCCGGCGGGATCGGCGCCACCTTGAGCGAATATGACGGCCCCCTGCCCCGCCATGCCGTGGCGTTCGGAGAGGATCAGGGCCGCTATATCGTCGCTACGCCGCAAGGCGATGAAATCATCGCCCGCGCGCGGGCCGCCGGCGTTCCCGTCCGGACCGTCGGCAAAACCGGAGGGGATGCCATCGCAATTGCGGGAGAACAACCAGCGCCGCTTCGCAGGTTACAAAGCCTTCACGAAGGCTGGTTGCCTCACTATATGACCTCACGGTAAACTGCATCCAAGCCAAGGAGGGCCTGTCATCAATGCCCATGGACGAAAATGAAATCACGCGGCTGATCAAGAAGAATCTGCCGGACGCGGAAGTTTCGGTCCGCGACCTGGCCAGTGACGGCGTTCATTACGCGGCGACAGTTGTTTCGGAAGCGTTTCGTGGTAAGTCCCGGGTGCAGCAGCACCAGCTGGTTTACGAGGCGCTGGAAGGCAATATGGGCGGCGCGCTACACGCGCTGGCCCTTCAGACCTCGGTTCCGGACTCGAAGAAGGATTGAATTAGATTATGAGCGAACAAAAAATACATGACTGGATCGGGAAAAAGGTCGCCAATGAAGACGTGGTGCTGTTCATGAAGGGCACCCGGCAGTTTCCCCAATGCGGCTTTTCAAGCCAGGTCGTGCAGATCATGGAGTATCTCGGCCTCGAATATTCAGAGGTGAATGTGCTTGATGACCTGAGCATTCGCGACGGCATCAAGACTTACACCAACTGGCCGACCATCCCGCAGCTTTACGTCAAAGGCGAGTTCGTGGGCGGCTGCGACATCATTCGCGAAATGTTTCAGGATGGCGAGTTGCAGGAGTTGCTGACGGCCAAGGGGATTGCGCACAACAAACAGACGCAAACCGCCTGACGCAGACCGGAAGTTTTCCACGACCAAAGCACCCTCCCGGCTTGAGCCTGGAGGGTGTTTGCGTTTCCGGCGCGGCGCGCGTTAGATCGCTTCATGTTTTGATGGAATCAAAACCGCGATCCAGCTCTTTGGTTATGCGTATCATTCTTCCGATAACCGGTTCCCATCCCCGCCTTCGCGGGGACATGCTTGTCGGTGATACGCCCTAGCGCGAGTAATACTCGATCACCAGATTGGGCTCCATCATCGCCGGATAGGGCACATCCGACAGAACCGGCATCCGGTTGAGGCTCGATTTGAGCTTGGAGTGATCGGTATCGAGGTAATCGGGCACATCGCGTTCGGAACTCTGGGTGGCCTCCAGCACCAGCGCCAGATCGCGTGATTTCTCCCTGATCTCGACGACGTCGCCGACTTTGCAGCGAAAGCTGGGGATGTTCACCCGCCGGCCATTGACGAGAACGTGGCCGTGATTGATGACCTGGCGCGCGGAGAATACGGTCGGCACGAATTTCGACCGGTAGATGACCGCATCAAGGCGGCGCTCCAGCAAGGCGATCAGATTTTCGCTGGTATCGCCTTTCTGGCGCTCGGCCTCGCGGTAAATGGCCTTGAACTGCTTTTCGGTGATGTTGCCGTAATAGCCCTTGAGCTTCTGTTTGGCCCTGAGCTGAACGCCATAGTCCGATGTTTTGCCACGGCGCCGCTGGCCATGTTCGCCCGGCCCGTATTCGCGTTTGTTTATCGGGCTTTTCGGGCGTCCCCAGATGTTTTCGCCAAGGCGGCGATCAATCTTGTACTTGGCGCGAATGCGCTTTGTCATTTCAAACTCCTCGATAGCGTTCTGCAAACATAGAACGCCCCTTCCTCTGCCTCGGCCGCGGATAACGCAGGCGTTCAGCTGACAGGTGATGCCGGTATGCCGGCACCGCCACAGGTGCGTACCAGAAAGCGGGCCAATTCCGGACCGCGCCGCTCTGTTACACGCAATAATGGCCAGGTGTCAAATACAGCGCCACAGCCCTGAACCTCAACAGACCCTAGTTAGGCTCCTGAAGATAGGCCTCGATGGCGGCCGTCACGCGTGCACTCTCCTCGGGCGGGCAATTATACTTCTTCTGCGCATCATTTTCGCCGTCAGTCTTGCCTTCAGCCTCATTACCGGCCGTAAATCCACCCGTCATCACCAGTCCGGCCGCGATATGAAGCCTGTGAATGAACCTGATCTGGTTTGCGGACCATTTTCCGAGCGCCTTTTCCTTGGCCATCATTTTCCTGAAGTTCTGGACTTCAAGTTTTTGCAGGCCGCAAAGCTTGGCGTTCGTGGAGCGCATGGCCACACGGATAATCCGGCGGGCATCCTCGACCGGGATCATGAATTTGCTCGAATCGCTCCGGTCAAGAACAATTTCCTTCCCGTCCTTGCCCTTGATTTTGTCCGGCACCGCCGCAAATGCCCAGCCCATGATTACTCGCACGGTCCGGTCGCTCGGCGACTTCTTTGCCTTGGTATTCTGGGCGATGGCGGAAGGCGACCAAACCAGGGCGAGCCCCAGTCCGAGCGCAACCACGCAAGCCTTACTGAACACAGTTCTTTTCATTCCCAACCCTCGCGTCAATTTGGGCGGCAAGCTAACACCGTTCGCCGCCATCGCAATACTAAAATCGGGGCATAACTAAGGCACTTTGTCCCGGTGCCTGTGCGCCCTCGCCAAAGAAGAAACAACGCCCCTTAACGTTCGCACCTCCTGCTCGCTCGCTCCCATACGTTGAAACAGGTTACGCAGGTTACGAATCATCTGCGGCCGCTTCTCCGGCGGACGAAGAAACCCCGATATATCTAGCTCACGCTCAAGATGTTCAAAAAAGCCGACCATCTCTCCTCGTGTCGCGGGGCGCGTGCGGAGCATTTGCACGCCCTCGCGGCCCGGCCCGTCAAACGCCGTTTCCCGGCCGAGCACGCCGCTTTCTTCCTGCTTCAGCCATTCATAGCCCATGATGAGTACGGCCTGCGCAAGATTAAGAGAAGCGAAGCGCGGGTTGACCGGCACCATGACCATAACATCCGCCAGGGCGATATGGTCGTTCTCCAGTCCCGCTTTCTCACAGCCGAACATAATACCGCATTTCTGTCCGGCCCTGCTCCGGCTCCGCATTTCCGATGCGGCGCCTTGCGGCGCCGATATCTGCTTCACACTGTCGCGCATGCGCGCCGTGGTCGCGCAGACAAAATGCAAATCGGCGACCGCCGCGCCGACATCTTCATAGATATGCGCATCTTCGATAATCCAGCTCGCGCCGGCGGCGGCCGACCATGCCTCCTTGTTCGGCCATTGCTCACGCGGCGCCACAAGCCTCAGATCATCAAGCGAAAAATTGGCCATCGCACGCGCCGCCATGCCGATATTCTCGCCCAGCTGAGGCTCAACCAGGATAATTGCCGGACTTTGGCAGGCCGGAGATGCTTCGGTTTTTAGAGTTTCTGAAGTCATTTACGCAGATGCTGTGGCCAGAGATTCGACGGTTGCGCGAGACAGACGAAATCCACCTGTCTCCACCCAACGTTTCCTTCCTTATCGACCGCCACAATGCTATAGGGAGGCCGCAATCGCAACGGCCCGCCGCGACCCTGGCGGGAGAGTAACACACCCCATTCACAAAGCGCGGACCACGGACGCAGTCCATATTTTCGGAGACCAGAGCAAAATGGAAAAAATCAAAGTCGAAAACCCGGTCGTCGAACTGGACGGCGATGAAATGACACGGATCATCTGGAAGTTCATCAAGGACAAGCTGATCCACCCCTATCTCGATATCGACCTCAAATATTACGATCTGGGAATAGAGTACCGCGACGCCACGGACGACCAGGTCACAATCGATGCCGCCGAGGCCATCAAGAAATACGGCGTCGGGGTCAAATGCGCCACCATCACGCCGGATGAGGCGCGGGTCGAGGAGTTTGGCCTGAAAAAAATGTGGCGCTCGCCCAATGGCACCATCCGCAATATTCTGGGCGGCGTGATTTTCCGCGAGCCGATCATTTGCAGCAATGTCCCGCGTCTGGTGCCGGGCTGGACCGAGCCCATTATCATCGGCCGCCACGCCTTCGGCGACCAGTACCGCGCCACCGACTTCGTCGTGCCCGGCAAGGGCAAAATGACGGTCACATGGGAGGCGGAGGACGGATCGGACAAGATCGAACGGGAAGTCTTCGATTTTCCGGGCGGCGGCGTGGCCATGGCCATGTACAATCTCGACGACTCGATCCGCGATTTCGCCCGCGCCTGCATGAACTATTCGCTCGACCGCAAACTCCCGCTCTACATGTCGACGAAAAATACCATCCTCAAAGCCTATGACGGCCGTTTCAAGGATCTGTTCCAGGAGGTCTTCGAGGCTGAGTTTCAGGACAGGTTCAAGGAAGCCGGCCTGACATATGAACACCGGCTGATCGACGACATGGTTGCGGCCGCGCTCAAATGGTCGGGCGGATATATCTGGGCCTGCAAAAACTATGACGGCGACGTGCAGTCGGATATCGTGGCGCAGGGCTTCGGATCGCTCGGCCTCATGACCAGCGTCCTGATAACACCGGACGGCAAGACAGTGGAATCCGAAGCCGCGCACGGCACCGTAACCCGCCATTTCCGCGCCCATGAACGGGGCGAGGAAACCTCCACGAATTCAACCGCTTCAATATTCGCATGGACACGCGGGCTGATGCACAGGGCCAAGCTGGACAATAATGACCGGCTGGCAAAGTTCGCGCAGACCCTCGAGGAGGTCGTCATCAACACCATCCAGTCCGGATATATGACAAAGGACCTGGCATTGCTGGTCGGCGATGACCAGGCCTGGCAATCCACCACCGGATTTCTCGACAAGATCGACGAAAATCTGCAAAAGGCGATGGCCTAGAGCGGTTCCGTCTTTGACGGAATCGCTCCAGATTTTTTTCGCTCACGACCTATCCGCGCTTCGCGCGGGTCTGCGCGGGCGCGGCGCAGGCGCATAAGCGCCGGGCCGCAGCCGCGGCCTTACCGTTTCCGTTAAGAACAGAAACGGTCTAAAGCCTGCTGCCTCAGCGTTTGGTTTTGCCCGCCTTCAGCCGCGCTTCGGCCACACGGCGCACGTGGGACACGAGCTCGGGTTCACTGTGGCACAGCCGTTCGAAGTCCAACTTGTCGAGCACCAGGAGCCGGCAATTTGTGACCGCCGTCACATTGTGCTCACGCCGGCGCCGGTAGAGCAGCGCCATCTCACCGAAAAAATCACCCTCCCCCAGCCTGACCTGCCCCTCTCCGGTTTCCACGGCCACCTCACCCGAAGAGATAAAGAACATCGCGTCGGCATCGTCTCCGATGCGCATAATAGGTTCACCGGCCACGTAGCTGCGCGAGTAGAGCATGGCTCCGATCCGGGCGACGACCGTAGCCTCCAGTTGCGCGAACAGGGGCACGCGCGCCACCATACCCCAGGTGATAACGAATTCACGGCGGTTGGCCTCCTGGCTGAAACCGGTCGCAATAATTCCGATGGGAAGGGCAAACATTCCAAGGCCGAAAATCATAATCAGCCCGCCGAAGGCCTTGCCGAGCGAAGTCACGGGCGTGACATCGCCATAGCCAACGGTTGTGAGGGTCGCGAGCGCCCACCATGCGGCGGACGGGATGCTGCCGAACACCTCCGGCTGGACATTGCGCTCGATGAAATACATGCCGGAGCTGGCGAACAACAACAATGCCAGCATCACCAGAAGAGCCCCGAAAAGAGCTCGCCTTTCATTGGCGATCACACGCCCCAGGGCGACAAGCGCGGGCGAATAGCGCGCCAGCTTGAGGAAGCGGAACAGCCTCAGGACCCGCAGAACGCGCAGATCGACGCCAATCAGAAACCCCAGATAGAAGGGCAGAATAGCAATCAGATCGATGATCAGAAGCGGGCGCATTGCGAATTTCAGGCGTGCGCGCCATGGCCGCTGGGCGCGCAGCAACGGCATCTCGGTGCAGCTCCACAGACGAAGCACGTATTCAACCGAAAAGATCGCTACGGAAACAAGATTGAACAGCTCAAACAAGTTTCTGTAGCGCGGCCCGACATCCGGCATGGTTTCGGCCGCAAAAGCGGCCACATTAAGCAGGATCAGAGTCACGAGGATTGTATTGACGAGCCGCGTTACAGGATCATGCTCCGACCCGTATTCCAGAATGTCGTGGATCCGCTGGCGCAGACTCACAGGCCCGGGCGGGGAAGGTGACATCTCGTTTGACAGGCCGTTAGGCACCGGTTTCCTCGCTTAGCGCCTTTGCGATCGCCTCCAGGGCCGCATCCGCGTCCGCGCCATTGGGGCCGCCGGCCTGGGCCATATCGGGACGCCCGCCGCCGCCCTGCCCCCCCAGCGCCTCGGCGCCTGTCTTGACGAGTTCGACGGCATTATAATCCGGCGTCAGGTCTTGCGTAACACCAACAACCAGAGCGGCCTTGCCTTCATCATTGAGACCGATGACGGCAACGACACCCGAGCCGATCTGCTTCTTGCCCTCATCCACCAGCCCGCGCAAATCCTTCGCGGACACGCCTTCGACCCTGCGCGCAAGAAACTTCACGGCGCCCAGCGTGCGGATCGCGGCATTGCCGCCCCCGCCCCCGCCCAGCGCCAGTCGCTTGCGCGCTTCGGCCGCCTCGCGTTCAAGTTTCCGGCGCTCGTCGAGCAACTGTTCCAACCGCGGCACCAGTTGCTCGGGCTTGATCTTCAACAGACTGGCCGCTTCGCGCAGGCGCGTTTCCTGCGCGCTCAGATACTCGCGGGCGTCGTTTCCGGTGAGCGCCTCGATGCGCCGCACGCCGGCGGCCACCGCGCTTTCGCCAACGATGTCGACCAGCCCGATATCGCCGGTGCGCCGGACATGGGTGCCGCCGCATAATTCCACCGACCAGGGCTTGCCCGCCCTTTCGCCCTCGGGCACCGTACCCATGGACACCACGCGCACCTCATCGCCGTATTTCTCGCCAAACAGCGCGATCGCGCCGGCCTCGATGGCTTCGTTGACATCCATCAGCCGGGTCTCCACTGCCGAATTCTGCAAAATCATTGCGTTGGCCTTGCTCTCGACGGCTGCGATCTCTTCATCGCTCACGGGTTTGGGATGGGAGAAATCGAAACGCAGACGCCCCGGCCCGACGAAGGAACCTTTCTGGGCCACATGATCCCCCAGCACCCGGCGCAAGGCCTCGTGAAGCAGGTGAGTGGCGGAATGGTTGGTGCGCGTGGCCGTGCGGGCCGAATGGTCGACCTCCAACTCGACGGCGTCGCCGACTTTTATCGTCCCCTTTTCAAGCTGACCGATATGAACGAACAGGCCGTCCGCTTTTTTCTGCGTCGTGTCCACCCTGAACACGGTACCGCCGGCGCCGGCGATCCGTCCTTTATCGCCGACCTGTCCGCCCGATTCCCCATAGAAGGGGGTCTGGTTCAAAATGATCGCCGCTTCGTCGCCCTGGCTGATTTCATCCAGCGGCGCGCCGTCCCTGACCAGCGCCAGCACCTTACCTTCAGCTGTCTCGGTTTCGTAACCCAGGAACTCACTCGCCCCATAGCGCTCCCTGAGCTCAAACCAGACCTGCTCGGTGGCGGCGTCGCCGGACCCGGCCCAGGCCTTGCGTGCGTCTTCGCGCTGCTTTTCCATCGCCTTGTCGAATTGGGCGAGGTCGACCTCGATACCGCGCGGTTTGAGCGCATCCTGGGTCAAATCGAGCGGAAATCCAAAAGTGTCGTAGAGCTTGAAAGCGACGTCGCCGGGCAATATATCGCCCCTGTCCAGCCCGGACGAGGCCTCGTCAAGCAACACGATCCCGCGGGCCAGCGTTTTGCGGAACCGCGTCTCCTCGAGCTTGAGCGTTTCGGTGATCAGCGCCTTGGCGCGAATGAGTTCGGGGAAGGCCTGCCCCATCTCGCGCAGGAGCGTCGGGACCAGCTTGTGCATGAGCGGTTCTTTCGCGCCCAGCATTTGCGCATGGCGCATGCCGCGGCGCATGATCCGCCTGAGCACATAGCCGCGGCCCTCGTTTGAGGGAAGAACGCCGTCGGCGATCAGGAAACTCGACGCGCGCAGATGATCGGCGATGACCCGGTGGCTTGCGGTATTCCCGCCCTCGGCCGCCACGCCGGTTTCATCTTCCGACGCCCCGATGAGCGCAGTAAACAAATCCGTTTCGTAATTGTCGTGGGTGCCCTGCAGTACGGCGGAGATGCGCTCCAGCCCCATGCCGGTATCGATGGACGGCTTTGGCAGATCGACCCGCTTATCGGGCGTGATCTGCTCGAACTGCATGAAAACGAGATTCCATATTTCAATGAAACGGTCGCCGTCCTCGTCCGGCGACCCCGGCGGGCCACCTGGAATATGATCCCCATGATCGAAGAAAATTTCCGAACAGGGGCCGCAGGGGCCGGTATCGCCCATCGCCCAGAAATTGTCCGATGTCGCGATCCGGATAATTCTCGATTCCGGCAATCCGGCGATTCTTTTCCACAAGTCGAACGCCTGATCGTCCTCCGCATAGACGGTGACCAGCATTCGCCCCGGATCGAGCCCGAATTCTTTGGTGATGAGGTTCCACGCCAGCTCGATCGCCAGATCCTTGAAATAGTCGCCGAAGGAGAAATTCCCCAGCATCTCGAAGAATGTGTGATGGCGCGCGGTATAGCCCACATTGTCGAGATCATTGTGCTTGCCGCCGGCGCGCACGCATTTCTGCGACGTCACGGCACGGTTGTAGGGACGCTTCTCCGCGCCGGTAAAGACATTCTTGAACTGCACCATGCCCGCATTGGTGAACAGCAATGTCGGATCGTTATGCGGCACAAGCGGGCCGGATGAAACAATCTCATGCCCATGCTTGGCAAAATAGTCGAGGAACGCGGTTCGGATTTCGTTGACGCCGGTCATGGATGTGAATTGCCTGTTATCTTTTGCTCTCGCGGACGCTCCTGATCCGGAGGCCCATAAATATACACCCCGTTCTTACTTAGGGCCCATGGCCCTGTCCAGCAGCCCTGACAGCTTGCTCCTCTCGGCGGCGCCGTTTCAATGCCATGAGGAACTCCCAATAAAAACCCGGGCGCTCTGGGGAAGCGCCCGGGTCTTCGCTGGAGGAGGGTCTTTGCGTGTGGTGTGGGGGGGCAAGACCCTTCTTGGGGAAACCTGTTTCTCCACCGCCTTATTCAGCAAACCGAAGGTCATCGAATATGGCGCGGCAATTCGCCTTCTATGCATTTTCCGGGGGAAACCCCGCGCGTGGTTTTCTTCAGAAAACGCTCTAGCCTGTTTTGGCGTCCTTGGCGTCCTTGGCGGCTTTGGCATCCTTTGCGCCAGAGGCCTTGCCGCCAGGAACTTTGGTGCCTGAAAGGGTCTCGACATTTGAAGTCCCGGCGGGCGCAATGTCCTTGGCCCCCGGCTCAATGCCCTCATCTTCGGTTTCGCCGCTCTCAAGCTCCTGCCCGGAAAGACCGGCATCGCGGCGGATTTTCAACTCGATTTCCTGCGCCATTTCCGGATTTTCCAGCAAATATGTCTTGGCGTTTTCACGGCCCTGACCGATCCGCGTTGAGTCATAGGAATACCAGGACCCGGATTTATCGACGACGCCGGCCTTGACGCCAAGGTCGATCAGCTCGCCGGTCTTGGAAATGCCCTCGCCATACATGATGTCGAACTCAACCTGCCGGAAGGGCGGCGCGACCTTGTTCTTGACGACCTTGACGCGGGTCTGGTTGCCGACCACCTCGTCGCGGTCCTTGATCTGGCCGATGCGGCGGATGTCGAGGCGTACCGAAGAATAGAATTTGAGCGCGTTGCCTCCGCTCGTGGTTTCAGGTGAACCGAACATGACGCCGATCTTCATGCGGATCTGGTTGATGAAGATGACCATGCAGCGGGACTTTGAAATGGAGCCGGTGAGTTTCCTCAGGGCCTGGCTCATCAGCCGCGCCTGCAAACCGGGCAAACTATCGCCCATCTCCCCTTCAAGCTCCGCGCGCGGGGTCAGCGCGGCAACCGAATCGATGACCAGCACGTCAATGGCCCCGGATCTTACAAGCGTATCGGTGATCTCGAGCGCCTGCTCGCCGGTATCGGGCTGGGAAATCAGCAGATCCTCGACGCAGACGCCGAGTTTCCTCGCGTAAATGGGATCGAGCGCGTGTTCCGCATCGATAAAGGCGCACACCCCGCCCTGCTTTTGCGCCTCGGCCAGCGCGTGCAGCGCGAGCGTCGTCTTGCCGGAAGATTCCGGCCCGTAGATTTCAACGACCCGCCCGCGCGGCAACCCGCCAATCCCGAGCGCGATATCGAGGCCGAGGGAACCGGACGAAATCGCCTCGATCTCGACCAGCGGTTCGCCCTGCCCGAGCCGCATCACCGATCCCTTGCCGAACGAGCGTTCGATCTGGGCCAGCGCGTCGGAAAGCGCCTTCTCCTTGTCCATATTGTCCCCCTCAACGAGGCGAAGTGCAGCTTCTGACATCAATCCCTCTCCTTATTTCACATCTCACGCCGGACTGGCAATTGAATCCAAATGTACATGATTTGTTCCATTTTGCAAGCAGCGAGTTAAGAAACTGATAATGCCGGGGATTTGGCGGCGTGTTCCGGGGATGTTCGAGGTTTTTTGTTGATGGCCTCCAAACTCGAACACCCTTCCGTGCAGATTTGGACGCATGCCTGACACATGCCTCATGAGGAATCATTTGTTAAAGTATTACGTGCAACCTAACCGCGTTGAGTTGTGCAGGAGTACATTGTGATGGTTATAACCACTAGAACAGCCGTATCAGACATTGAACGGCGTCATGACGAACTGGCGGATTGGTTGCAGCGGCGTGCTGCCCATAGCATCAAAGATCAGAACCATCTCGATGAAGGCTCAATAGCCCAGACCTACTGGCACTACGGTTACCTTATGGCGACTAAGGACGTGCTCGCGCTACTGGGTAACGCGAGCACGCCTCGTCACTAATCAAACACCTTACACACAGGGCACTTCCAGCCGCTTCCTGCGGGCCGGGCCGGGTGGATGGTGTTATCACGCGGGTTGAAGTCATGATACAGACGACACTCCTTCATGAAGGCAGCCTTCGGAGAGTCGTAGTATTCATATTTGAACCGCTTATACTTACCAATGTGATCGCGGAGGCGCCTCGCCACGTCCGCATCTGCCCGCCCTACATAGTGAATGTAGTACGATTGGTCTTTGGTGTGTCCAAGAGCATATGCCCCGGCTGAGGTGCGGGTGACATTATTGCTAATGCCATCGCTGGTGAGCGGGAAAGAACCCCGCAGTCCTGAAGTAGCCATTTCTGGCTCCTTTCAAATGCGGAGTCGAGACTTGACAGCCAGCCCAACAGCGCTCAATTTGCGCTGGTTACATGAGTTGCCCCGCGCCCGACTCCTAGGCTGAAGGTGCGGGAAAACAGATTGGAGCCGCCCGGATGCCTCTTGGCGGCTCCTTTCTATTTGTCAAAATCGATTCGTCTGCTATCTGCGGCAATTTGTCAAGATGTTGTGCTTAACCGTGAACACATTGGCAACTTTATCCCATATGTAGCATATGATTTGCGGAGTAACCTGTGGATTTATTGCATAAAAAAACTGTCATTCCGGTGAAATCCGGAATCCAGCACAGATACGCCACACGTACCGCCGCTAAAACCTGGATCCCGGATCGCGCGGCGGATTGAGTCCTGTGCCATACCCGTCGCCCGGGCCGCCGCTTGTCCGGGATGACGAGTGGAGCAAGATCGTCCGCCATACGCCATCGTCATTCCCGCTCCCCCCCGGGCCTGACCCGGGGGTCCATGCGGCCTGACGGCAATCATCGGGGCGGGCTGTGACTCAGCATGGATTACCGGGACAAGCCCGGTAATGACGAAGTGGGAGGGAATGCCGAGTTGGATACATTTCCCCGTCATCACCCGACTTGATCGGGTGATCCAGTAGCCACCGGGGGTGAATTGAACCGTAAGGTCGGAGGATACTGGATCCTCCGGTCAAGCCGGAGGATGACAAAGAGAGGGCCGGAGGATGACAAAGAAAGGGGCCGGAGGATGACAAAGAGAGGGGCCGGAGGATGACAATCCCCCCCTTTGTCACTCCCGAACAAGCCCGGTAATGACAAGATGGGGGCTGCCCCCTCCCCGCAAGTGGAGGGGGAAAAACTAATCCCCGCCCTCGCCCGCGCCCCTAAACTCCCCGCCATTCCTTCCCGCATAAGGGACGAGCTGCAGACCGTCTGTTCTCGTGGAAGGGATGCGGCTTTTGCGGTGAAAGAGATAACGGCTCTTTTGCCCCGAACGTGCCGTCCCGGACCCGGGGGTAATACGGCCCCCGCGCCGAAGTGCTAGGGTTTTTTGTTTGCGCTACCGCGCTTCGCGCTACTTGAGCGCGTTTACGTCCTCATGTAGCCGACAGGCGGTAGGACAACTAAAAACCTTCAAGACGCCGGGCGGAATTCGAAAAGACGCCGCGCGGGGCGCTGAGAAGCGGCCTTAAAATTACGGAAGCGGTCGCGTTTCAGCGCCCTGCGGCCCTTGAGGGTTTGACCTCCTCGCGTTCATTGAGCGGCGAGGCGTGCAAGTGTGCCTTGAGCGGGGTTTATTGCGCTCACGGCTATTCCGCTTCGCGGGCCTGCGCGGGCGCGCCCTGACCGGGCGGCGGCCGTTCGGCCTTGCCTCGCTTCGCTCGGTTGGCCGAGCCATCTCAATCGACGCCATATCCCAATCCATGTTACACCGCACTGCCCTGCAAACCGGATCAGCACCCCCGATGTCCCCGATCATCTCAATTGCCAATCTTTCCAAAACCTATGAGGGCGGATTGCAGGCGCTCAAGGGTATCAATCTCGATATCGCGGAGGGCGAGATTTTCGGCCTGCTGGGCCCCAACGGCGCGGGCAAGACGACGCTGATCGGCATCATTTGCGGCATCATCAACCCGGGGGCCGGCTCGATCACCGTAAACGGCCACGACATCGTCAGGGACTACCGCGCGACCCGGTCGCTCATCGGACTGGTGCCGCAGGAGCTGACAACCGACGCCTTCGAGAGCGTCTGGAACACGGTCAGCTTCAGCCGCGGCCTGTTCGGGAAATCCCGGAACCCGGCGCATATCGAAAAGGTGCTGAAGGAGCTGTCCCTGTGGGACAAAAAGGACGAAAAACTCATGAACCTCTCGGGAGGCATGAAGCGGCGCGTGCTGATCGCCAAGGCGCTGAGCCACGAGCCGCGCATCCTGTTCCTCGATGAGCCGACGGCCGGCGTCGATGTGGAGTTGCGCAAGGATATGTGGCAGGTGGTGCGCGAATTGCGCGCTTCGGGCGTCACCATCATCCTGACCACGCATTATATCGAGGAAGCCGAGGAGATGGCCGACCGGATCGGCGTGATCTCCAACGGCGAAATCATTCTGGTCGAGGAAACGGGCGAGTTGATGCGCAAGCTCGGCACCAAGCGGCTGAAGCTGGAATTGCAGGACAAGCTCAGGAAAATCCCCGCCGCACTCAGGCCCCACAAGCTGGAGCTGACGTCAGACGGGGCGCAGCTGATCTACACCTATGACAGGCACGCCCAGCGTACCGGTATTACCGCGCTTCTGAACGACCTGGGCAAGGCCGGCATCAAGTTCAGGGACATCAACACGACCCAGAGTTCGCTCGAGGACATCTTTGTCAATCTGGTCAAGAGGACGAAATGAACTGGCGCGCGATCACGGCGATCTACACCTTCGAGATGGCGCGCACCCGGCGCACCCTGGCGCAGAGCATCGTCGCGCCGGTCATATCCACCGCACTCTATTTCGTGGTGTTCGGCTCGGCCATCGGCTCGCGCATCACCGAGATCGAGGGGGTGAGCTACGGGTCGTTCATCGTGCCGGGGCTGATCATGCTCTCGGTGCTGACCCAATCGATCGCCAACGCGTCTTTCGGAATCTATTTCCCGAAATTCACCGGCACCATCTATGAATTGCTGTCCGCGCCGATTTCCTTTTTCGAGATCGTGCTGGGCTATGTCGGCGCGGCGGCCACCAAGTCGATCATTTTGGGATCGATCATCCTGGCCACCGCGGGACTGATCGTGCCGCTTCAGATCGCCCACCCCTTCTGGATGGCGCTGTTTCTGGTGCTGACCGCCGTCACCTTTTCGCTGTTCGGCTTCATCATCGGCATCTGGGCCGACGGTTTCGAGAAACTTCAGATCGTGCCGCTGCTGATTATCACGCCGCTGGCGTTCCTCGGGGGCAGCTTCTATTCCATCTCCATGCTGCCGCCCTTCTGGCAGAAGATTTCATTCCTGAACCCGGTTGTTTATCTCATCAGCGGTTTCCGCTGGAGCTTTTACGAGATCGCCGATGTGTCCCTGGGGCTCTCTCTGGGCATGATCTGCGTCTTCCTGGCTATCTGCATGGGCATCATCTGGTGGATATTCAAAACCGGATATCAGCTGAAAAGTTAACCCCGGGTCATTTGTAGCTGGCGCGGCTTTTTCGCCCCCCCCTACACATCGCGGCGACATTGGATTAGTCTTAGTTCTCAGGGGAATGGGGGAGAGTTGAGTTTTGGCTGCGCTCAGTCTGGTTCGCGACAGTCTTCAGGCGCCGGATATTTCAGCGCCGTGGACACTGCGTCTGCGCCGCAAGGGGTATCACCGGCTCCTCACCTTTTCCGCCCATGTCGAACTTCACTATTTCTGGGAAAAGCGCTGGTTCTTCATTGCCCTCGGCGTCGGCGCCGCCATGCTTTACGCCCCTCTGCCGCCGGGTCTGACACAGGATGGCATGATCGTTCTGGCCATGTCGGTCGTCGCCACGATCCTGTTTATTACTGAGCCGGTGCCGCTGCCAACCGTGGCCCTGCTGCTCATCGTCGGGCAAGTCATCCTGCTGGGGCGCGACTCCACGGATGTGGCGAAAAGCCTGATGACGGATTCAGTGTTGTTCATCATGGGCTCGCTCATGCTTGCGGTAGCCGTCGTGCGGCAAAAGCTCGATCAGCGGATCGCCTGGTTCATAGTGCGCATTACCGGAACGCGAACCTCGCGCATCTGCTTCGGTATTTCCATGGTTTCGGGCCTCTTGGCATCATTTATCGGCGAGCACACGGTAGCCGCCATGATGCTACCGGTGGGCATTACTCTCATTTCGCTCACCTCGGATGATCGCAAGAAGGTACGCAATCTGGCCGCCGTGATGTTGTTTTCAATCTGCTATGGCGCTTCGGTGGCCGGCATCGCCACGCCTTCCGGCGGCGCGCGCAACGCCATCATGATCGGTTACTGGAAGGAATTCTTCTACGACCCGCTCAACCCCGAGACCTACAAGTTTCTGATCGACTATGTAACATGGGCGACTTACGCCTATCCTATTTTCCTGCTGCAGTTGCCGCTGGTGACGGCGATTTTGCTATTTACCTTCAAGCCCGAATATAGCGACCTCTCGCGCGCCGTCGCCAAGCTGCGCACGCGCATCCGCGAGGATGGGCCGATGACAATGAGCAACTGGGTGGCGATCGCAATCTTTCTCATGACTCTCTATGCCTGGGTATTCATGTCCCAGTCAGTCGGCATGGGCACAATCGCCATCTTCGGCGCCGCGGCGTTTCTGGTCGCGGGGCTTGTCGTTTGGGAAGACGTAAACTCCGGCGTCAATTGGGGTGTTGTACTGTTATACGCCGCCGCGATCTCGCTCGGGTTGCAGATGAAAGAGACAGGCGCGGCTGTATGGGTTGCGGGCGGGTTTTTAAGCATCCTGGAGCCTCTGGGGGCCGATAAGGGGCTGGGACTATGGGCCGCGGTTTCTGTATTCACGACGGCCGTCACCAATACCATGTCAAATGGCGCGGCGGTGGCCATGCTGGGGCCCATCGTGCTCAAGCTGGCGGTGGCGGCGGAGGAAAGCCCGATTGTCATCGGTTTCATTACGTCGATTTCCTCCGCCTTCGCCTATTTGACGGTTGTCGGCACTCCGGCCAGCACGATCGTATACTCAGCCGGTTATCTGACGACGGGAGATTTTCTGAAAGTGGGCTGGCGCATGGCGATCATGTCCACGCTGGTCCTTCTCATTGTAGCATCCCTCTACTGGCCTCTGCTGGGAGTTTAGTCCATGGCAGCCTGGAGATTCTCCTCGAATGAACGCAACCGCGACCGCCACGCGGAGATGCTCGAGGAACTCGAAGAACGGCACAAGCGATTCCGGATACTGGTCTGTATCAACGGCACGGACGCCTCCTATGAAGGCCTGAACTTCGCCGCGGAGATTGGCCGGGACAATCCTTGCGATATTATCCTGCTCTATGTCCGCCGCATCGATCAGGGTTTGAACTCGGGCGGGCTGCAGGTTCGCATCGCGCGGCAGAACATGCTGGACTGGGGTCTGGAACTGCCCGGCATAGAGTATCTTCGGCGGGGCTACGAAATGCTGGTTGACCTGGGCTATATGACCAAGGACTGGCGCTCGCAATACAGCCATACCGATATATTCGGCGACCCGCTCGGCGACAACAAGGTCGAATACCGCTCCGGACGGCGCAAAAGGATTATCCTCAAGCTCAAGACGGCGCCGACGGTCGCAAGCGGCATTCTCGATCAATATGAACTCGGTCCCTATAATCTGATTATCATGGGGCCGCCGAGGCACTGGCGCGGCGGGATCAAGTCTTTCATTGATCCGAGCACGGTGCAGAAGGTCGCCATGCTGTCACCCTGTTCGGTGCTCACCGTACGGGGTTCGATCGATAAGAAGAAAGGGTTTCTGATCTGCATCGACGGCACGGAACATTGCACCAAATCCATGAAACAGGCAGCGGTCCTGGCTTGCAATCTCAAGCGCCCCATAACACTCCTTTCCGTTGCCAAGGAAAAGAAAGATCTTCCTCTCATAAAAACCCGCCTCAGCGCGGCGGAAAACCTCCTTGCGGATATGGGCGTCAAGAATGTGAAGACGATTTCCCGGACCGGCAATTGCCTGGAGGAGTTGCTGGCAATCGCAAAACGGTTTGGAATAGTCGTCGTCGCCGACTCGGGCAAATCACGAGTGAAGCGTTTCCTGAAAGGGAACATCGCCTTCAATGTCATGGGCAGCGCGCCCGTTTCGGTCATGAATGTGCGCTGAAACGCGCATCCCGCTACCCCTGCATGAATGGCGCCGACTCGAAGGCCGCCATCATTTCGCAGCGCCGCGCGTGGGCGATAAGTTTTGCAAATCCCTGCTCTGTTTCATTTCCCCGCGCGGCCAGATGTTCCCCGTTCCTGTTGGCGATAAAAGTTACGGTGACGGCGGACGCGATATCCGCATGGGTGATTTCACCTCCCGAAATAAACCCCTCTTCCGGCGTGTGCGCCTCAAGCCAGCGAAGCGCGGCGGCGATCTGCGCCAATATTCGATTCACCCGGGGACCATCGATTTTCCCGCGCGGGCGGCGCACGGTCTCGGTGCGGAATTCGACCGCCTTTTCCGCCAGTCCGGCGGCCACGCCCATATGCGCAAGCGGTCCGGCCCGCGCCGCCGCATCGCCGGGCAGCAGGGCTTTTTCCGCCCCTGCGATGCGGTCGAGATAATCCAGAATGAGCGTGGAATCGGCAAGCACGCTGCCGTCATCGAGCTGCAATGCAGGCACCTTGCCAAGCGGATTGAGCGCGAGCAGCTCGTCAAAATCGTCATAGGCCGAGATGACATTATGCTCGAAAGGCAGCTCGTAAACATGAAGCGCGATGGCCACGCGGCGCACGAACGGCGAGTCCAGTTGTCCGGTGAGGATCATCTGGACACGATCATTCAGAAAATTCAGCGGTCACCTCGGTGCGCTCACCAGCCTTGACCTCGACGTCCTGCTCGACCGTCTTCTTCCTGGATGTCACGACGAGGAAATATTTCCCGGCCGTTAGCCGGAAACTGCGCGGAGAACCGCCGGTCCCCGTAATCCGCTTGCGCTTGCCTTCGAGATTTTTCTTTGCTTCGTAAACCGTGAAATAGGGCCGATAGACTTCTTTGCCGTCAGGGCCAGCGGCCTTGGCTTCCAGAACCCCGGCGTTCAGGTTGATGGCGGCTTGCGTCAGTTCTCCGGATTTCACCTCGAACTCACCGGACGCCCTGGCGAAGCCATAGACCGCCGTGACGTAATATTTGCCTGCCGACAGTTTGTATTTTGGCGTCGAGCCCTGGCCCGAAATGACCTTCTTGCGGGTGCCATCCAGGCTTTTCCTGTTTTCAAATACGGTGAAGTAAATCTTCGAAAGCTGCTCGCCGCCTTCCGTGGCCAGACCGCGCACCGACAGAATACCGGCGCCCAGCGTAATCACCGGTTCAACCAACTGCCCCGCCCTGACCTCGACTTCAACGCCAGCAACCGCGGAACCGTATTTTGCCTCGACGTAATATTTTCCCGAGGAAACCGCCATGCGGGCGGAACCGCGGCGGGAGAGCAGCCTTTTGCGTTTGCCCTGCAGGTTCTGTTTCGCCTCGTAGATTGTGTAGATCACGTCCCGGTCGCCGGCATCCGCGCCGGCGCTTAATCTCATACTGGGTTTGATGAACCCGGACCCCAGCGTCACCACGATGTCGGTTGTCTCGCCGGCGGCGATATCCGCACTGGCCGTGGCCTTGATCTTACCGAAGACCACTTCGATTTTATAAGTCCCGGCGCCGGCAACAAAGCCGGTCTCGCCGCCGCCTCTGCTCTTCAGCTTCTTTCCCGCGCCGTCATACAGATAGAACAAGACGCCGGTCAGAGTCTCGCCGCCTTCCTCGGCGATGGCCGATACCTTCAGCAGGCCTGCATTCAGCACAACCTGCTTCTCCAGCAGACCGCTTTCCGGCACCTCAAAACCGGTTTCCGCACGCGCCAGCCTGTGCGTGACGAGCACATGGTACTTGCCGGGCTCCAGGGCGAGTTCAGGTTGGGATTTGGCGGTTTTCTTAACCGGCTTTCCTGCCTCACCCGCCTTTGTGATTGTCCAGAGGAGCCCGCTCTTTACCAGCTCGCCGCCTTCGCTGAGGAGCGCCGAGAGTTTGACGCCGGCGGGTTCCGCCACCGGTTGAGGCTCCGGAACCGGCGCGGGCTGCGGTTCCTTGACAGCCGCCACCACCTGGCCAACGGCCTGACCGAGTTCACCTGCATTTTCAGCCGAGAGAAATTTCCCGCCGGTGGCTTCCGCCAGGCACCGCAGCGATGACGTGTCCTGCTTCTTCAAATCAAATCCGACCACATGTACGGTGAAATCGACACCGTCCCGCTCCAGTTCCTTCGCCAATGCGCACGGATCGACTTTGCATGTCTCGAGGCCGTCGCTCACCAGGATGACGGTCGATTTCTCTTCCCGGTAGCGCATGCCTTCGGCGGCCTTGCGCACGGCTGCGGTGATCGGCGTCTTTCCCTTGGGACGAATTTTCCTGATCGCGGTCATGTAGCGGCCCGCATCTATCGGACTGACCGGGATCACCGTCTCGATGTCTTTGCAGTTCCCCTTTGTACGATGGCCGTAAACCATCAGGCCAAGATTGACCTTGCCGCTCATGTCCGAGAGAACGCCGCCAACGACATCGCGGGCAATCTCATATTTCGGCTTACCATCGATCTGCCCCCACATGGAGCCGGAGGCATCAAAGATCAGCATGACATTTTCTGCTTCTTCCGCCCGCGCCGAACCTTGCCAGCTCAGTCCTGCCGCCAACGTGCAAAATGTCACCAGAACGCCCAGAAGCGTTGAAATCCGGCCCTTACGCATGGGAATTCCTTTCATGGCTGCATTTTATGGGTAAAACCGATTCCTACTTTTGCAGAATACGCTCCCAGGTCCAGACCCTAAACCAGTTTTACGAGTTGCTTGCCGACATTGGCGCCACCCAGCATGCCGATAAACGCTTCGGGTGCATTCTCGATGCCTTGCGCGATCGTCTCGCGATATTTCATAGCGCCGGACGCCACCATGTCCTCCAGCTCCGCCCGCGCTTCGGGCCATTTATCATGATGATCGGCCAGCAGAAAACCCTGTATATTTAGCGTCTTGTCAAAAACAAGATGCAGGTTTTCCACCCCATAGCGGTCACCGCCGTCATTATAGGCGGACAGCACACCGCAAACGGGTATCCGTCCGTATTTGTTCATGTTCACGAGGGCTGCGTCGAGCACCCGGCCACCCACATTGTCGAAATAGACATCCACGCCATCGGGACAGGCAGCGGCGATTTGCCCGGCCAGATCATCCGCCTTGTAATCGCAGCAGGCATCAAATTCGAAGACTTCCTCAACCAGCCTGCATTTGTCCCGCCCGCCCGCGATGCCGGCCGCGCGGCACCCCATCGCCTTGGCGATTTGCCCCGCGGCACTTCCCACCGACCCCGCTGCGGCGGATATGAGAACCGTTTCGCCTTCCCTGGGTTTGCCAACCAGCTTGATGCCAACCCACCCCGTTATGGCGGTTGACCCGCAAGCGCCAAGATAAGCGCTGAGCGGCACGTCTTGCCTGGCCTCAACTTTGAAATCGAGGTCCGTGCCATCTGAAATGGCGTGGCTCTGCCACCCAAGACGGCCCACAACGTGATCGCCAATTGCATAATCAGCATTTTTCGTCTCGATGACCCTGCCCAGAACACGCCCGACCATGAGCTGCCCCGGCGTCATGCCCGGCCCTGAATAGGTCCAGCCGCCGCCCATCAGCATGCGCATATAAGGGTCGAGCGAGAGATACTGGTTCTCCAGCAGAAACTGCCCCTCTTCGAGCGGCGGCAAGTCCACATGCACGATCTCGAAATTGTCCGGTATGGGCATGGCTTGCGGGTGAGATTTGAACAGCACCTGCGTGTTGTCGGGCATGGCCGGTCCTCGTTATTTTTTGAGTTTCACGATACGTCGTCTTTATAGCCAAAGCGCTCGATATACCCTGACCAGCGTTTGATGATTTTCTCCCGCAAATCTTCGGGCAGGTCGAAGACGTTGGGTTTGTAGTCCCTCTGCCCCTTGAGATACTCATCCATGCCGGGCTCGGCGCGGGCGAAATCGCCAAGATCGAGTTGTTGGTAAATACCCTTCATGACCGCCTTCGGGTCCGCCGCCAGGTCCTCATAGGCAATTTCAGTCAGATGCCCTTGCGGGATCAGCCCCCGGTCCTCCTCATAGCGCTTGAAGAGCCTCTCGAAGACATCGAAGACGAACGCCTCTATCCAGGGTTCGTCTTCGGCGGGGTTGTGCAGCCCCTGAACCGAGTTGAGCACCGTCCAGACCCTTACCGTCGAGGGATAGATGGCGAGAGGGTTGCGCGAAATATGGATGAAACGCGCATTGGGAAAAAGTTTCACCAGCGTTTTGATGCGCGCGGTGTGTGCGGGCGATTTCATGACAAGCCGCTTCTTCTGCTTGTAGGAGAGCCGCCGGACGAACCACATGAAGCCGCGCTCCCACCTGGTCCGCTCCTCCTCACTCAGATTCACGAGATCGAGATAGTCCATGTCCGCCGGCCCGTGACGCGGCCAGGCAAGCGTGACGTAATGGGTGCCCATTCCCAGATTGGCAAAAGCGAATTCATCCTCGTTCGGCCGATCAATGCCAACGGGCACATTGTCCATGGGGCGGTGCCTTGGCAGGAATATATTGAACCATTTGCGCACTGCTCCCCCTGTCAGCAGGAAATGGTTGGGGAAGAAGCACTGATAGGTGGTGGGATACCCATGCGCCGGGTCGCAGGCCAGCAGGTCATGCAGGAACGTGGTGCCCGAGCGCCAGTGGCCGAGCACAAATATGGGCGCGGGGTCGATCTTGTGCCGGTCCGCCCGCGCGCCATAAATCATCTCCGAGACGAAATAGAGAAGCGAATTGAGCGGCGTCGAGATTGTGACGGTGAAGATATTCGGCACACAGTTGAGCGTAATATCAAAGCGCCCGCGCGCGAGCAGCTTCGCCCAGGTGACAACGCCCATGCCGTGCCAGAAATAAAGCAGCCAGCCACCCTTGCGGTGAACCTTCAGGGGACTTCGCACCTTCTTCCAGAACATCTTCCACGCCTTGTTCCGGCGTGGTTTTTTTTCCTCTGGCGCGCTCATTTTTCTCTCATACGCATGAGCCTGACTTGTTAGACGGAATTGGTGGATTGGGAAAGGCGTGCCGGAGCGAGCGGAACCCGAACGCGCGGAATGACGGATATTTATAAGTCCATGACCTAACGCTCCAGCACTTCCTTCACCGCCGCCGCAAGTTGCTTCAGCGAGAACGGTTTGGGCAGGAAGGCGAAATTCTCATCGCCCTCCAGATTGTTCTTGAAGGCTTCTTCCGCATAGCCGGAGATGAAGATGATTTTGATGTCAGGCAATTTCTCGCGCAGCTTGGTGAGCAATGTCGGCCCGTCCATTTCCGGCATGACAACGTCGGAGACGACCAGATCCACAGAGCCGTCATGCGCGTCCATAACCTCAAGCGCCTCGGTGCCTGTCCCCGCCTGCAACACCTTGTAACCGCGCCCCTCGAGTGCGCGGGCGGCAAAGCTGCGGACCGCTTCTTCGTCCTCCACAAGCAGGATCGTGCCCGACCCGGTGAGATCCCTGGCGGTTTGCACCTTGCCGGGCCTGGCGTCCTCCAGTTCCGCTTCCGCTTCCCGGCTTTCCTCATCCTCGCTTCGGATATGCCGCGGCAGGTAGATATGGAAACTGGTGCCCTGCCCGGCGCCGCCGGAAAGCGGATACACATACCCGCCGGTCTGTTTGACGATCCCATATACGGTGGAGAGGCCGAGTCCCGTGCCCTTGCCAACTTCTTTCGTTGTGTAGAAGGGCTCGAAGATCTTCGCCATCACTTCCGGCGCCATGCCCATACCGGTGTCGCTCACCTCGCAGAGCACATATTCGCCAGGCTCCATGCCCTTGTGGCCAAGGCGCTCCGATTCCCGTTCGCTCACATTGGCGGTGCGCACGGTGAGCGTGCCGCCATCGGGCATGGCGTCGCGCGCATTGACGGCCAGGTTGATAACCACCTGTTCAAACTGATGCAGGTCCGCCTTGACCAGCCACAGATCGCGCCCATGCTGTAAATCAAGTTTGGTTTTCTCGCCCAGCAGACGGCCCAGCAGGATCGTGAGATCGGCCAGCACATCATTCAGCGAAAGCACCTGCGGGCGCAGTCTCTGCTGGCGCGAAAAAGCCAGCAGCTGGCGCACGAGACCCGCCGCCCTGTTGGCGTTCTGCTTGATGTTCATGATGTCGGCGAATGCCGGATCGGTGGGCCGGTGGTTGGCCAGAAGAAGTTCAGAGAACCCGATAATTGCCGTCAGTACATTATTGAAATCATGGGCAATCCCCCCCGCCAGCTGCCCGACCGCCTGCATCTTCTGGCTCTGGGCGAACTGCGTCTCCAATGCGCGCTGGTCGGTCGTGTCGATGGCGTGAACGATGACAGTGGCCTCTTCACCATCGATGGCCGGAGCGGAGCTGAAATAGAACCGCCCGTTGCGCTCGACATGTTCGCCGAACACCAGATCCACCGACGGGGTATCGACCTGCCCGGAGCGGGCGGCATCGAGGGCCTTGCGCAAGGCCGGACGGTCATCCTCGGCCACCAAATCCGTGAGCGCCGTCTCCCTGGCCATAAATGTTTCGCCCGCGCTGGCAAACATGCGCCCGAACGCGATATTGGTATCGCCGATGCGGCCCTTGTCGTCGACCGTGGCGATGGCGATCGGTGTGGAATGAAACATCCGCGAAAAGCGCGCCTTCGCCGCGCGCGTGGCGCCGTCCACATTCTCTTCCTGGGGGCGGTCGAACACGATCATATGCGACAGGCCGGCCGCGCCATCCACGTGCGAAGCCGGGCGGTACAGGATATTGGCGGCAAAACTGGTGCCGTCGCGGCGCACCAGATCGGTTTCCAGCTCGCGCTTTTTCGGCGTGCCGGGTTCATCCCCCGAACCGGCCAGAAGCGCGCCCGTATCACCGAACAATATGTCACTCAGTTGCAGCGTTCCATCCGCCACTTCCGACAAATCACGCCCGAGCCAACGCGCCATCGTAGAGTTCAGATAGGCAATCTTCCCGGAGGATTCGGCGGAGATAAACCCCGCCGGCGCACCATCGAGATAGCCGATCATCTGTTGCAGGTTTTCAAACGCGCTGTCTTCATTGTTGCGCTCCGAGGTAATGTCGCTCGCCAGCCAGAGCGTATGCGCGGCGCGGGAGGCTTTCCCGGGCCGCGTGGGAATCTGGCGCACGGAAACCCGCAACCACCGCGTTCCCGCTTCGCTCCCGCCCGGCGCCGCGTCATCGCCAACGCAGAACTCCTCTTCCCAGGCGCCACCGCGCCGCGCGGCCCGCGTCAGGCGGAAAATTTGCTCCGCGACCCGTGAATTGCCTGAAAAGGCGCGCTCGACCGTGATCGCGCCTGCGCCTTCAGCCGCGCCAATGACCCGGATATAGGCCTCGTTCGCATAGACGATCTTGCCGCGAGACGTTGCTACCAGCGCGCCCTGCGGCAAATTATCAACCAGGGCCTTGGTGATGTCGTTACGCGCGGCGCGCTCGCCGAAGCGCAATATTCCGACCGCGCCGGCAAACAATGCGAAAACCCCGACAACGGACAGGCCCGCCAGAACCGCGAGAACAAAGGGTTCGGCTTCATCACGGCTCAGCATGGCCAGCGCCACCGCCGCCATGGCGAGCCCGACCGCCAGGAGGACAAGAAGGCCTATGCCCCCTTCCCGGTCAGACATATCTTCTGCCGGTTCCACATATGGCAATGGCGCGTTGATATCGCTCATGACACGCAAAATACCCGATTCTCCTCAAGACCGCGCAAGGAAATTTGGCAAGGGCCCCTAACGCCCAACAGTTTTTCCAATCCGGCCCCTCAGGCGCATCACATATCCGATAACTTCGGCCACCGCCTTGAAATGCTCCGCAGGAATCGCGCCGTCAATCTCAACGCTGGCATGCAGCGTACGGGCCAACGGCGGGTTTTCGACGATCGGGCTATTATGCTCCTCGGCAAGTTCACGGATCTTGAGGGCAACGCTGTCCCCACCCTT